>JACDGH010000319.1 GCA_013815395.1 Parachlamydiaceae bacterium | reverse complement strand
CCGCTAATGTCTGTTGGCAAAACATTTAGTAGTTGCGGCTCTCCGACAACAAGGTTCTTACCCTTGGCACGGATTATAGTGCTCTTTCGCAATTTTGCAACAAGTAATTCTCTAAAAGTGCACTCTATGCCCAAGTGAGGTATAGTGTTGCAAGACCTAATGCCAAGCAGTACCACGCAAAATAAGCAAATTTATTGTGTGTTACCAAACGAATGAGCAATTGAAGGCTGCCTAGGCCTATAACAAAAGAAATAAGAAATCCAAGACTGTAATGAGTAAGCGATAGGGAGGATGCGCTTTCAGGGTGCTGCCATAATTTAATAATTTCAAGAGTTGCACCTCCTAAAATGGCAGGAATAGCTAATAAAAAAGAAAAAGTCACGGCTTCGTTAGCACTCCAGCCGAGTATACGGGCTCCGGAGATCGTTGAGCCGCTACGCGAAACGCCGGGAAGGATGGCCGCCGCTTGCCAGATGCCGATGATTAATGCGTCGCGCCATTTGTGCTGTTTTATTTCTTTTTCGGGGATTGTTTTACCAAAGCGCACTCCTAGAAACAGAATGCATGCGGTTATGAGGAAAAAGAAACCTAAGTAACTAGGGTCAGCGTAGGCGGCTTTAATGGGTTTCATTAAAAAGACTAAAGGAAAAAGAGGCAGGGTTGCTAGAATTAGCTGCTTCAAACGCGTAGTGTTGTGTTGAAATAAGCTTTTAATTTGATTAAAGAAAATGAAACAGATGGCTAGTAAAGTCCCTAAATGACAAACGAGATTAAAAAGGATGTATTGTTCTAAATCCTTCATTCCAAGTAAGTGTTGAGCTAATTCTAAGTGACCGGAGGAACTGACCGGAAGAAATTCTGTAAGACCTTGGATAATTCCCAAAATGATTGCATCGATTACAGTCATAAAATCCTTGATAAAGGAAAAAAAGGAAATCGGAATTAATTGTAAAGAAGGGCGACCGACGGGGTTCGAACCCGCGACCTCAGGAACCACAATCCCGCGCTCTAACCAACTGAGCTACGACCGCCATAAGATTGGTAAATATCGCCTAAAAGGGGGATTTTCGTCAATAGAAAAGCACGAATTACACAAAAATAAAAGCTTCTTCATCGGGATAATTTTTTCCTGAAAATTTCAAGAATAGTCCTAGAGCCAAGATGAGCATGAGATAGATAGCTAATCCTTCTTTGTGAATTTCATCCATCCTAAATGCCACATCAAAAGATTTTGGTAAATTAAATGCAAAGCTAAGCAGGAATTGTGTAAAGTATTCATTCATTGCATGAATCTGATCGGAAAGCCAGGGGAAAATCGTAGAAACAAATAATCCTGTTGCTAGCAATAACATCGAAAGACTCATCAAGAACGGAAAAAATAGATTGTAGATCAAGCTCATCAGTGGAAATTTATGAAAGTGGAATAACGTCATCGGAAAAGCGACTAAATTCACTGCAATAGCTAGAGCTAAAGCTTGCCTTAAAAAGTAAAGTAAGCAGTAGCCATGTTGTGAAAAGCCCCCCATTTCAGCGAGTTCACTCAATGTGCGTTTGGCAAAAAATCTTTGACACATTTTCTCACACGGAGCAAACCAGACTAAAATGGCGGTGGTTACCGCAAAACTAAATTGAAAGCCTATATTTTGCAATGCAAAAGGATCTATTAGAGTCATCACAATCAGGGAAACGCCTAAAGAATTTAATCCATTACTGCGTTTGGAAAGAACTGTACCCATTAATGCCACTGTAATACTTACCCAGGCGCGGATAACAGAAGGGGATGGTCCGAGAAAAAGAAAATAAGCACTTAATAAAGTAATGAGTAGAAAGGCTGAAATTTTATGCGGGAAAATAAGCTGTAAAAGAAATCCGGCGATTGAAGCTAATATGGCAAAATGCAATCCAGAGATTGCCATTAAATGCTGCAGGCCAAAGCGCCCCAATTCAAAAGATAGTTGATGATCATCCATGCTTCCTGTAGCAAGGCCTCCTAAGAAAGCAGCCGCATGAGGATCTTTGATAGCAGAGTAGATGACTTGTCGCAGATATGTTTTGGCATTAAATCTCCATTCAGCAAAAGCCCATACATTTTTTTTAGGATCCCAACTCGCGCCTTTACTCAAGCTTAGAGAATAATTCCCAGGAATCACTTCTTTTAAGCGTGTTTGCAGGATATATTGATAGTTGGCAGAAGGCCTAGCGACATTATTTTTTGCAGGAATGGAAAGAGTAAAAGGTAGGTTTTTAGCAATGCTATTTTCTCTATAACTATTGATTTCACTAAAAGAGTGTAATGTTCCTTTATAAGTCCATAAGAGGCCAAAAGATGTTTTAGAATGAGTAACTGAAGAAAAAGTTACTTGTGCTTTGCCATTCAGCCAGGATTCATTAAAACGGGGAATTTGATACTCATGGGTGGTAAAGGTGAAGGACAGAAGGCCTAACGCGGCTGCAAGAAAAATTCTTAGAATGACTTCATTCCTCATTGAAGAAATATAAATAATGGGAAATAAAAGCAGACCTGCAAAAAGAAATACTAATAACCAGTGAATATCGAAAATAGCTAAGCTGGCCCCAAAAAACATTGTGAGACCATAAAGGAGAGCTGGACATCCTGACCAACAGTTTGAAAAAAAAACTGGCAAAGATAACCTATCTATAGATGAACTTCATAAAGTCGTTTGTTGATGCTATTAAGGTCTGGACTAAACAGTTTGTGATTAAAAGTTTCGCACATATGCGGGTGTGCAATTGATTCTATCGCACTCGAGGTGATGGAGCTTGGAAGGCGATGGTATTG
>JACDGH010000318.1:673-2811 GCA_013815395.1 Parachlamydiaceae bacterium | reverse complement strand
GCTAACATGTGTGTAACGATCCGTACTCCCAATACTAGCATGACCAAGCATTTCTTGTATAACGCGCAAATCCGCTCCATTATCCAATAAATGTGTAGCAAAAGAATGCCTAAGTGTATGAGGGGAAATTGTTTTTACAATTTCTCCTTTTTTTGCATAATGCTTGATCATTTTCCATATAGTAATTCGATCAATGCGCCTACCTAATTTGGAAATAAAAAGGGCCAACTGCTTTTCACTATCATATTGACAGCGATAATGTTTTAAATAGAAATCCACAGCCTTAATTGCTGGCTGTCCAATGGGAACAAGCCGTTCTTTATTCCCTTTGCCAACTACGCGTATAAAAGTATCGTCGACGCTATAAATATCTAAAGAGCATACTTCGGAGACTCGTAAGCCACTTGCGTAAATGACTTCAAGGATTGCTTTATCTCGGGCTCCATTTAATGTCGATGTATCGGGCTGAGAAATTAGCCTCTCCACTTCTTCATAAGAAAGCACTTCAGGAATTAATTGCCATAATTTGGGAGTTTTTAAAAAAAGACTAATATTGGCAGGAACGTGTTTTTCACGAGATAGAAATCGGAAAAATACTTTAATCGCAATTAGAGCACGGCATAAGGAAGTACTAGCATAGCCTTTTTGTTTTTTTACTGATAAAAAGAGAACAATATGATTAACATTAACGCTGCTATAATCAAAAATATTTTGGCTTTTTAAAAATTGCGAAAATGATGTAATGTCGCTGCAGTAGGCTGCAATTGTATTTTGTGACAACCCCTTTTCTGAAGCAATATATGCAAGAAAATCATCTAAAACTTCATTCATAAGTATTGTCTATGGCATCATTAATATAATTTTATCTATACCCCTCTGTGAACTCTGTGGGGTATTGAAACACAAAGCTTTTTATTTAATAAGCTTTTTAATAACTCGCCAAAGCTTTATTTAAATTTTGCAGCTAATGCGATTTGTATTTTTTCAATGTGCAATGTTGAAGGAGCCACCTTTCGCACGCATAGCATTTCTTCAGATTGAGCAACTTCATATAATGCAGCTTTCTGTCCATCTTCTAGCAAAAGATCTTGCCTAAAATAGATGAGTCGTTTTCTAGCTAAATACATTGCTAATATAAATGTTTCAGCATAATCGTCTACTCTATCGCCCTTAAGAGCTTCTTTTAATAAATACATAGCACGAGCATCTCGTTGCTTGGGAAGATCAGAAGTTTCTTTTTTTATAGGAACTTTTGATTTCCAGGTACTTCGAAAAAGCTCTAAATCTAATTGAGGTGTGGCTTTTTTCCAGCAACTTAAACAATAATCTTGTCGTAGATAAATTCCTTGGTCAGGACTATCTTTGAGGGTGGAATGAAATTCCACGCCTGGTCCAAAATGTTCCTGACATAGCACGCATGAAGAACCTCTTTTGGGGATCTCAATTTGAAAAACGACCGAACTACTCATAATGTTTTATTCCAGAATTTATTTACGTGCAATAGTGCACTAGCAAAGTTCAAGTTGTTTAATGAGAGCCTCACCTAATGGATAAGGTTTATTAGGGCCTTTTCCTTTTTTGTCGGCATAACAATCGATTATCTTTTGAGCCAACACTTTACCGAGTTGAACCCCTTCTTGGTCAAAGGAGTTAATTCCCCAAATAAACCCTTCAAAAGCTACTTTATGTTCAAAATAGGCTAATAAACTTCCCAAGGAGGCGGGGGTTAGTTGCTTAGCTAACAAAATGTGAGAAGGTCTATTCCCCGGAAATTGTTTATTTGGATTGTCGCTTTTTTGACCTAAAGCCAAAGCAAGCGCTTGCGCAAACAAGTTTGCTAAGAGTTTTTCTTGTAAGGATGTCCCCTTGTATTCATTGTCTTTTTGATATTGACTTTGTTGAAAACCGATAAACTCCAAAGGAATAGTGGCTGTCCCTTGATGAATTAATTGGTAAAATGAATGCTGCGCATTTGTTCCTGGTTCACCCCATATAACAGGTGCCGTTTGAAAATCTACAGGTAGGCCATGCTGGTCGATTCGTTTACCATTCGATTCCATTTCTACTTGTTGAATGTGGGCAGAATAGCGTGCAAGCGCTTGAGAATAAGGGATAATAGCTAAAGTAGGATAATTTAG
>JACDGH010000318.1:0-663 GCA_013815395.1 Parachlamydiaceae bacterium | reverse complement strand
GTTCCAAATTTCCAGCAAAGCACCTAGCAAGGGCAGGTTTTTATTCATATCTGGATTTAGTGCTAATTTATCCATAGCACTGGCACCTTTTAAAAACTCCCAATAGACATCAAATCCAAAAGCAAAGGCTAACATCACTCCACCAACCATGGACGTTGTGGAGTAACGCCCCCCTATCCAATCCCACATAAAAAACGTTTCCAAATATTTACTGCTGTCATCCATCGGGCCACCTTCAGATGATGCTGCAATGAAATGTTTGGCGGGATCTAAGCCTGCGGTAACAAATTGCTCTTTAACAAATTCCTCATTGGATATTGTTTCAAGAGTTGTGCCTGTCTTAGAAATCACGAGCACAAGAGTATGTTTTAAATTTAGTCCCCGCAGTACCATAGCTGCATCATCCGGATCCACATTACTAATGAAATGTACCTGCCTCCCCTCTTTCAGCAGATATTGCAAAGCGATGTAGTGAGCTCTCGGTCCTAAATCTGACCCCCCAATGCCTATACAAACTAAATCTGTAAAAACATGATCACGATCAATTTTTTTTATAAAAATTTCTAACTTCTGAACTTCCTTCTTAGCTAATTGGGCAGCCTCTATGGCGGCTTTTGCTTTATTAGGCTGATCGAAGAAATCTCGTGTAGCGGTGTGCAATAC
>JACDGH010000317.1 GCA_013815395.1 Parachlamydiaceae bacterium | reverse complement strand
GGGCTACATTAAATGATGATGATCAGTCACGATTGAATCGCTATTTTAATTTAGCCCGTGAACTTGGCGCAGAAGTGATCACGACGCATGATCTTAATGTAGCTAATGCTTTACAAAGAATCGTAAAACAAAGGGATATCACCCGTATTGTGATGGGTCGTCCCCCAAAGAAAAAAACTAATATTTGGAATTTTTTTCAAGAAAGCTTAGTCGACCGTTTGCAAAATGAAAATAAGCTTGTGGATATTATTATTCTAAGAGAGGAAAAAATTACCGGGCTCTATCGAAGGGCGATGTCCGCTTCTCAATTACCTCCAAAATGGATTGATTATATCACAGTTCTAATATTTATTGGGGTCATAACAATTCTTGGGTCACTAATAACTCCACTCATTGGCTATCAATCCATTGGTTTTATTTACTTATTAGGAATTCTAATTTTAAGTTTTTTTGTCGGTAAAATCCCAATGATTTTTGGAATTTTCCTAAGTGCTATTTTTTGGGTCATATTTTTTTTTTCCGATTCATGGATTCCGACTGTTTTCGATCCAGAAGACATTGCTTTAGTTGTCATCTATTTTTGTGTAGCCAGTATCATGAGTATTTTGACCAGCCGCATGCAAGAGCAGGATCAATTTTTACAGAAGCGCGAAGATACGATAGAACGACTTTATAAGATTGAACACGAGATAAGCACAGCCACCAATCTTCAAGAATTACGTTTAAAAGTCACATCCAGCTTAGAGAAAACTTTTTCTGGGCAATTTGATATATTAATTAAAAATTCAGAAAATCACTTGATCATAGATAGCGTATTGCCTCAGCTAAAAGAAGAAAAAGAGCAATCTGTTGCCATCTGGGTGTTTCAAAAGGGAAAAGTAGGTGGATGGTCCACAGATACTTTACCTTCGGCAAAAGGGATTTATTTCCCTATTAAATTTTCTAAGTCCATCGTTGGAGTGCTCGCTTATCATCCTATAAAAGAACGACTGCTTTCGATGGAAGAGATTAATTTTATTCAAACAGTGGCCCATCAATTAGGGATATACTTAGAGCGATATATTTTTGAAGAGCGCGAGAACAAATTAGAATTCACTGCTCAAATTGAGCGTGTGCATCAAGCAATTTTTCTTTCCCTTAACCACAATTTTTACGATCCCATCGAAGGAATGATAGAAAGCAACAATCAAATTTTACTAAATAGTGAAGATTCTCACGTGCGTTCACTAGCAACACAGATGAAAAAATTTATTTCTAATATCAAACATGTAGTAGATAATATTATTGCTATATCTGAATTGGAATCGGGATTTATTTATTTTGATCAAAAAGCAAATTCAATTAAAGATTTAATTGATCAAAGTATTGAATACGTGCAGCCTTTTAAAAGGGAGCATGCTATTGAACTTGACCTTCCTGATCAACTTCCTTTTTTGCATTTTGATTTTAAGCTATTAAAATTAGCTCTTATCAATCTTATAGTTAATGCACTGGAATATTCTAATCTTTCCACTTCTGTAACAATTAAACTTCAAATCTTTCAAAATGAATTCTGTCTTTCGGTTCTTAATGAAGGACCTGAAATTCCAAACGAAATAATCCCTTTTATTTACGAGAAATTTCATCATGTGGCAGGTTCAACTAAAGGATTTAGGCTGGGACTTGCCATAGTAAAAGCAGTTGTTGATATCCATCATGGTAAAATAGAAATCAAAAATTTAGAAGGGGAAAAAGTTGAGTTTTCTATCTTTCTACCCATCTAACTGGAGTTGGACAAATGTGCGTTCGAGTGCAACTGCTACAATTTTCGCAAAAATTTAAAAAAAGATAGACAAATTTTTTTTCTCTGAGTAAGGTTCTTTTAAATTGTTATTTAAGCTTACATCAAAGAAAGGAAAATAAATGAATAAGAGAACACTCATTAAAAAAACTTTTTTGCCTTTAAGTCTGATTTTATGTTTGGCCTTCCAAACTTTATTTGCAGCAACACATACCGTCCATAACTTAAATGATCAAGGGCATGGCTCACTCAGAAAAGCTATTTTTAAAGCTACTGATGGAGATCTCGTCCAATTTGATCATACTTTATCCGGTTCAATTTTACTTGAAGCCCCTCTCCCTGTCATTAATGACAACCTCACTATTGAAGGTAATGGGCAAGTTATTCTCGATGGTCAAAAACAACATCAAGTGCTTTTTGTCCAGGATGGCACTGTTATAATTAATAATCTCACCATTAAAAATGGTTTAAGCCGTGGTGGAGATGGCGGTCAGTCTTTCAGTGGTAATGGCGGTGGTGGCATGGGAGCTGGGGGTGGACTATTCGTAAATGATAATGCTATTGTCATTTTAACAAATGTCGACTTTAAATTTAATGTTGCTCAAGGTGGCGATGGTGCCTCGTTAGATAGTATTTATAACTTTGGCGCAGGCGGCGGCGGCGGCGGCGGCATGAATGGTGGAAATGGTGGCGATGGCAGTTTCAATTTCCAAACAGGTAGCGGCGGCGGCGGCGGCGGTGGGCTATATACTCTTGGCGGCAACGCGCTTTTTGCGGGCGGCGGAGGTGGCGGCTTTAGTGGATTAATCGATAATCTAAATATTAATGGTAATGGTAGTGACGCTCAGTGGCAAAACGGTGGTGATGGTGGCAGTGGCACTGGAGGAGATGGCACAGGTGGTTTAGGTGGAATAAACAATACCTATGAAATTGATGGTACACCCGGTAATTCCCTGGCAGGTGGCGGTGGTGGCGGCGGTGGTGCTAGTACAATTGGACTTAATGGAGGCAGCGGCGCTAATGGCGGGCTGAT
>JACDGH010000316.1:492-2830 GCA_013815395.1 Parachlamydiaceae bacterium | reverse complement strand
CGTCAATATTGCCAAGGTAAGAAAACCGAAGAAACGCTAGCTACCTTTAAAAGCTTAGAGCAACTTTATGGATCAGGAAATTTAAAAATACAGGAAGGGATCAGGAAATTAGGTGTCATCAAATTTGAGATAGAATCTCTACTAGCAGAAACATTAAATAAAACCGGAGACACTCATTATGGCTTATCAAAAGAGCATCCGGAAATAGGACTCGCTATTCCCTACAGTGCGAATAATACTCCTAGCGAAGGAGCTCAGTTTGCAGCAGCCTGTGAGACAATAAATAAGACTTTTCAGGTTTTTGCCGCTGGATGGAAAGAACCTGCACAAACCATTCAATTTCTCGAAAATTTTCGCCTGAAAATCACCAATTTCCACGAAAGCGGCAATGAAAAAGAAGCGGCTATTTTAGTCAGCCAATTTAAGGAAGCTATAGGCATCGATCTTTATTCACCAATGATTTCGGATAATGATCTTGTAGTAGCCATCACTGCAAGATTAGATCATCAACTGAAACAAGAAAATCCACATCCATTTATCATTAAGATGGTCCTTGATTTCGTAATTGATGTCCCCATCGGACAACAACTCAAAACCTATAAAAACCAGCTAAGTGGTACAACTCAAGATCTTGGTTTTATGGTAGGGACAAGCCAAGGATACACAGGTACCACCGGCCCTAAAAACTCCTTTCCATTAAGATTTGGATGTCTTGAAAACACCGAAACGGATCGAGAAACCACCCGCGCGCTTATAGAAGAAAACACCCCTGTCATTGAAATCGATCAAAATGACCCAAAAAAACTATTAGAAACTCTTTTTAAAAACAGAAGCGATAGTTCCCAATTTCGCGCGTTTATTGATACAGGGGCTCTATTTACAGGGAAAAACAACTTGGAAGTGGCGCAAGGAATGATGAACTACTTTGCTAACAAAGCGATAAAAGGAATAATTTTCTGGGATGATAAAACTAATATTCCTACTTTGCTCTATTACCAGAACAATCTTCCAACAAAACTCGCTTTAAGCGGAACCTCACGCAAAGATTTGGAAAGCGTCTGCAAGAGTTTAAATATTAAAATCGAACAACTATTTACCTATTACGACCAAAGACATATTGTAGGAGCAGATGTCTATTATAATTCAAAAGCCAAAGCATTTGCCACTCACGGCAGTCAGATCTCTAAAGATAAAATGTATCAAGGGGCAATGAGAATGCGCAAACTCGTTAAAAGAGAGCATCACATTGAAATCCTTATACACAAGAAAGAAAAAGAAAAAATGGCAATAACATTGAAGCGCGATTCTCGCGATCTATCCATAAAGGATTGCATTGTACATGCCGAGCTGGTTCAATCTTTGCAGGAATTACAGGATAATGGAGATGCCACTCGTCAAATGATGCAAGCAGGCATCAAACAAATATTTCGTCAAAAAATCTTGAATGCAACCACTGAAGATCATTCTCAATTCTGGTTTAAATTCATTCAATCTTTTGTCGAACAACCCCAAGAAAACAATCCCTTTTCAGAATATGGGAGTATCCTTTCTAAGGAGGATGCAGTCGTTGCCTTAAACAATTATAAAACATCTCTTATTAAACAAGTTGAAGCACTAATCAAAGAGGCAAAATCAAGTATTGGACGCTTTGAAAGAACATCCTCGAGAATGTTGGATGCTAATGCATTAATCGTTCTTTTGGATACAGCACTTTCGAAAATTATCAATCTGCAAATGGAAAAAAAATGCTTACCGGACAAAATGCAGCAACAGCCCATCTCAAGCGTCGAAGTGCAGCGCCAAATGCTACAGCAAGTAGAACAAAATCAAGCAGTAGAACAGAACCGCGAGTCAGCTATAGAAAGAAATTTGCAAAACATGAAATTTTCGGATAACGTAGTCCCTATTTTAGAAAAAGAATTGTCTATTCACGATTTATTCAATTTAAACGTTCCTCCCATTGAATTAAACACATTAAATATTTTTCCTATCAAAAAATTACTAAAAAAAGAAGAAGGTCAAGGCTTGATTAGCCAGGACATCTTGTTGAGCGAAAACTTTCTTAGAACTGAACTCAACGTTGATGAAGGGCTTTTTTCGTCTCACAAAAGGATATCCGATGTTTTGGTCATCGAAGAACAGGGGAAAGTTCAAGTAATGATTCTAAGCACGAAGGAAAGCGCTTGCTTTAGGAAAAAAATCGCTGAGCAAAGGCCTGATGAAACACCGCCTTTCCGTAATTTATGGCTGATGAACCCTCACGGCGGTATTGTGCAATCAGGAGCAATCCCTTGGCAAGAATTTCCCGATATAAATGGATCTAAAAAACGTGTTGAAC
>JACDGH010000316.1:0-482 GCA_013815395.1 Parachlamydiaceae bacterium | reverse complement strand
ATTTTTATCAGGCAATATTTTTCGAATTAACCAGCAGCTTCCCCTTCTTAATACATGGATCAATGAAAAAGGATTTTCCGCTGAAGGGATAAAAAAACGAAAAGAACAGCTTTCTAATTTACTTAAAAAGACTATTGCCAACTCTTTAATAGATCAACAAAATTTCATGCTTTCTCAGAAACTGCAGGCCCTTCTAACGTAATAGAATAGTAGTACTATGCCTAGATTACTAATGGTTAGTCAAAGAGGTCAACTTATGGTACTTCCCAACTTTGATAGAGATCTTAATCTTTTAAGCACGTATGCCTCCGAAGGAACTAAAAGAGTTGATACATTCAGCGTAGGACAAGCTATTGGGAATGTAGCCTCTATTAGCTTGGATAAACTAAGCGATGAACAAAGGAATAAGCTACATACAGTTCTTCGAAAACTAGCTGATCAGAAGAGCGAGGAAGGAAAATTAGAGCGAAAAGATGTCAGTG
>JACDGH010000315.1 GCA_013815395.1 Parachlamydiaceae bacterium | reverse complement strand
CTTTAATCTGTAAAGTAAGTCCGTTTTGTGGGTCTTTTATCGTTTGAAATAAGTCAGCCGGTTCGATTAATAAGACACTCCAATAACTACCTTTCAGGGTTTTTTGATTGGGAACTTCTATGGAAATGTAAATATCAGCTTTTTCCCGAGGTCCTAAGTGAATACGGTTAGTGTTTAGATTGATCCAACTAGCATTGGATCGTGCCTGCGTGCCAACTTGATCAAAAAAATGTTGTCCATCACAATTATTTGCATAGTCACATTTTTTTAACTCAATCAATTCGGCCTGATCAGTATCGTTGTTTAAGGTAATCTTAACACGCTTAGAATCGCCAGTTTGTAACTTCTCTAAACATGAAAGTTCTTCAACCATCAGTGCCTCTATGCACTTGAAAGTTGAAATGAAATACACATAAAATAGAAAAGTAAACTTCAGAAAAATTTTCATGAATACTTACCTTGTCGTTTAAAGATCCCCCGGTATAACAATTATTTAGGATTTAAGAGAAGTATAAATATTATTAGGCGACTGAAGTCCATATTTTCAAGGTGGGCAAATCTGATATGTTTGAATAAGCAATGACATTTTCTAAATTTGTTTAATGATGCCTTTGAATAGCGTATCCATATGGGATTGGCCAGTCTGGCTCCTGACTTAACTCGCTTGACGCAGTTAAGCCCCAATAAGGTTTTCGCAAAAATTCTCTGCCTACAAAAACAAGGTCCGCTTTTCCGGATATGATAATATCATTTGCTTGATGAGATTCTGTAATTAAACCGACAGCACCGGTCTTTATATCTGCTAATTGGCGGATTTCTGCTGCAAAAGGAACTTGGTAATTGGGGCCAATCGGGATTTTGGCTTTCGGAACTGTGCCTCCAGATGAGACATCAATAAGATCTACTCCTAATGTTTTTAATTTTGAGGCCAATATTATTGATTGTTCTAGATCCCAACCTCCATCTACCCAATCTGTGGCTGAAATGCGAACAAAAAGAGGCATTTCTTTAGGTGTTATAGCTTTTACTTCTGAGACAACTTGACAAAGTAAGCGCATGCGATTTTCTAAATTACCACCATATTCATCTGTGCGCAGGTTGCTAAGAGGTGAAAGAAATTGATGCAGCAAATATCCATGAGCTGAATGTATCTCAATGATTTTAAAGCCTGCCTTTACTGAGCGTTCGGCGGCTATTTTAAAAGCTTGGATCACCTCTTTAATACCATGATGATTCAATGCTTTAGGCGTTTGACTGCTATCTGAAAATGGGATTGCACTCGGACCAATAATATTCCATCCCCCTTCTGTGGGCTTTAAACTTGCTCCTCCTTTCCAAGGGACATCACAACTTCCTTTTCTTCCAGCATGAGCTAGTTGTATGCCTGCAATAGAACCCATACGATGGATGAAGGCTGCAATTCTTGATAAAGGCTCGATATGGTTATCATCCCATAATCCCAGATCAGAAGGAGAAATTCTCCCTTGTGGAGTAACTGCTGTGGCTTCTGTAAACACAAGCCCTGCTCCTCCTGCAGCACGCGATCCTAAATGCACGAGGTGCCAATCATTGACAAAACCATTTTCTGAAGAGTATTGGCACATAGGAGAAACAACAATTCTATTTTTTAAATTCAGGTTTTTAATCCTTAAGGGACTAATTAGATCACAATCTGGAAAATTGCGATCATGGTCTACATGTGATTGACACCCTACAGAAGAAACTTTAAAATCTTTATCGTTTTTCAAAAAATCACCATTTTTTTTGCTGCAGTTATGTGGAATTCGATTAAATATTTACCTTTTTATGAACTTTTTTGAAAATATCTTCAACCTAATCTTAGCTCCAAATTGTGAAATTAAAATTAAAATTTTTTTACTAAAACTATTAAAAAAAATAAAAATAATCTAAAATTTAATTGTTCACTCTCAATCAGCCGATTATATGAAATCAAATAAGATTTTTTATCTCTGAATATAACAGCGGAGTGTTTAAAGGATTTCTAAACTCTCTTCAATTAAAAAGATAATATGCGTAGATTTTTAGTTGCCCTAACTCTTTTAGCTTTAAATTTTTCAATATTAGAAAGTACTCCTAGTTCGGTCTTTTGGACAGTTTGCACTACTGATGTCTACTCCACAGGGACAGGACATATTGATGAAGATAATTATTTTACTATATTTGATCGAAGAGGGCATGGCTCATCCTTTCCACCTGATACAGGTATTGAACTTGGAATTTTCAGTTTGAAAGATTTAAGTGCAGAGGCTGGAATTGATTATTTAGGGGGTGCTGATGACCCGTTATTCTTTAATGCTGCTATTGCGATTGATGAAAATAAACTATTTAGGCATGCCCCATCTTGTAAAATCGGCATTTTTAATGCAGGCACTCGCTATCATGGAAATCATAGAACAAATCAAAATATTGTAGATGTGATTATCGGTAAATCCCTGCCGGATTGGTTGGGAGGTCGTTTTTTTATCGGTGGATTTTCGGGAAGTCGAGCTATGGGTAAGAATAGGCAAGGTTTTATGGTTTCCTACCAACACTCTTTTTGTCCAGCCAAATTTTGTGGCGACAAGGAATATTTTAAATGGGTACTTTGTGGCGATTATGCTTCTGGGAAAAATACTATTGGGGGAGGGGGGTTAGGCATTTATTATTATTTTACACCAGATATTAGTCTCTTGACAGGGCCTGTTTGGTTCAATTCAAAAAAAATTAATGGAAATTGGAAGTGGTCCATCCAAATTGACATAAGTTTTTCAGTCTTTAAGCCTAAAAAATGCAGTCATTGAAAGACAATTTTGCTGTCAGCAAATACATAGCTAACTCTAAAAC
>JACDGH010000043.1 GCA_013815395.1 Parachlamydiaceae bacterium | reverse complement strand
CTCCTTATTTTGTCGCTCCTTTTTTAACTATACTTAATTGTATTTATTAATTTAGTTCTCAGCGACTCCGCGTTTCTCCCTGCCTCTGCCTTTCCCCTTAGCCTCTAAAACGTATAGAAGCATGACAAATGGACAGGACGTATAGAGTCATTACGAAATGTTCACCGTCTTATCTAATCTTTTAATACTCCCATCAAGTCCATTTTCTGTTTAAACCTTTTAATTTCTCCTCGCCTCAATTCTTTCCAAGAATCCAAAATATTTTGTTTAATTAACATTTTATCAAATCACAATTCAACATTATTTATCATAATTATAAACTGAAAAATAAATTAGAAGGCACTCTTCCCTTAAAGGGGAAGAGTGCCTTAATTGCTTTTTGATATATTTTATGACTGAAAATTTGCCTTAAATTTTCAACTTAGCCCCTTAACCCTATCTTTGCGTTAACCTATGTTGAGTCAATGTTAAGCTTAAAACTTCACACCGATGCCAGCCCCTGTCTTGAATCCACCAATGTCTACACGTCTATCAAAATGAACGGGTTGATATAAGTAATCAACAAAGAGATCTACAAAAAAACATCTGTTAATTGAATATATAATACCCGTCTTTAAAATACCGCCAACTGCTAATCTAGAGGTGCGTGAATGATTACATTCAGATTTATTTTTTAACCAAATCGTGGAAAAACTTGGTCCTATACCTATGTATGCACTAAAGTTTTGACAGAATTGATAAGGATATTTGATGCCTAGACTGAAGTTAGCAATGTTGACTCTGGTGGGATCATTAAATTCATTAGATCTTCCGTGTTTTGTAAACCAATCGAAATTTGCCCAACCATCAACGCATTGATTTAGCTGGGTAGCAACTTCCAATTGATAGCTACCACTAACATTTCCATAAATTTCGCGAAATAGCTTAGAAGAATGAAAAAAAGCTGCCGATCGGATCTCCACGCTAGTTTCATTCGCCTTAAGTGCAGAAAACTCTAAAAACAATAATGAGAATAATATTGTAAATATAATTTTATTCATTGAGCACCTTGATTTGATTAAGTTACTTATCGAATTCATTTATTCCCCCAAAAAAAGTAATGGAATATGGACACTTACTAGACCATTCGAGTTGACTGACGCTATCTCATATCCTTTTGAGGAGCAATGTGGAAGGCAGGTTATATACACTAACGGAGAAGTTGCTAAAACTGTCGCTACCACCTTGTTGTTTTTATAAATGCGATACGAAATAATATTGGGGGAGGGACTGGCATTCCAAGTAGCTCGAAGAGTACATTCTGACTTATTTAGAAATTTGTTCGTTTTAATCATTCCTAAAAAGTTTAAAGGGGGAAGTGGTTTGACAGGAGCTGAAATTTGATATGTATATTGATCACTGGCTGAAATTAATGATGTTCCAGCAGAGGTTGTGATCGTAATATCAACTGTGCCAACAGTCCCAGGAGGAGCTATTGCCGTAATGGATGTGGGCGAATTAACAATAAAAAATGCAGCTGTTCCACCAAAATTTACAGAGGAAACATTGAAAAAATTAGTGCCTGTAATTGTAACGGCATTACCGCCTATTTGAGGACCTACGTTAGGATTAACATTGATGACTGATGGTGCCGCATTTTGATAGATATATCTATCATTCACCGTGAGTGGTGAAGTTCCAGCTGAAGCAATGACCGTAACATCCACTGTGCCGAGTGATCCAGGAGGAACAGTTACCGTAATGGATGTAGGGGAATTAACTATAAAGACGGCACTTGTTAATCCAAAATTTACTGCGGAAACATTTATAAAATTCGTGCCGGTAATAGTGATTATATTTCCCCCTATTGGCGGGCCAAAATTGGGATTGATGTTGGTTATAGCTGGTGCCGGCACAAATGTGATTGCTTGCACAGTTGTCAAAGTCTCATTTTGCCAATCAACTACAGCATAACCACTTGGATCAATAGCAATTTGGGGAAACCTTGTTATTTCTCCTGCCTTAGATAATTTGGTGAGATTTATCCAACTATTTGTTCCAAATGGGAGCATTGCAGCTTGAGTTATACCTTCAGTCAAAAATGAATTATATGCCACCCAAACAGCCGTGGCATTCCCATTAGCATCAAAAGCTGCTTGTGGAAAAAGCGCTTCAACACCGGGTGAGGAAACAAGTATAGGTGCTGACCACATGTTGGAACTTATCGGAAGATAAGAAGATTCAATAAAATCATTATTGAATCCTTCATCAAGGGTGGTCCAGATCACCAGAGCATTTCCATTCAGATCTACCGCCACATCTTTTTCGATTTGAGCACTAAGAACGGGCGTAGACAGATCGCTTGCAGGTGACCAGACACCCCCTATAAATCTTGCGGCCTGAGTAGTAAAGCCCACATTTAGTTGACTCCAAGCAGCCACGGCTACTCCTGACGAACCAACACTCAAAGCTAGAGACAGTGTATTTGCTCCTGAGAGAATATTTACAGTTGGTAACCAAACACCACCTGAATATGTTCTAGAATTTATAAAACCTCCTCCTCTAGAATTACCGCTTTCCCAAGCAGCCACGCCATTACCAGAAGCATCCAATCCAATTTGTGGATTAATAGAGTTGTCGGTTGGATCTGATAAATTAATTAAATTTGTCCAGGCTGGCGCCCCAAAAGGTAATGTGGCAGATTGAATATTTCTAAAAGGTCCCTGATCTTCCTCCCATACAGCTACCGCATTCCCATTAGGGTCAATTGCTACTTGTGGTGTACTTGAATTTGGCAAGGACACAGTCAGTGGGCTTGTCCATGCATCTCCAAAAAAAGCCCTTGTAGCAGATTTGATAGTTGAATTCGTTCCATTAAATTCTTCCCAGATAGCAATAGAATAGCCAGAAGGATTGACAGAAATTTGTGGGGCTGCCGATAGATCGAATTGGGCTACAGAGGAAATTGTGCCAGGATTAGACCAGGTGCTTGATCCTTTAGGAAGAATTGCAAATTTAATAGATGTCATAGTACTATCGCTATTTAATTCTACCCAAATCGCTGTGGCATTTCCTAAAGCATCTATACCTATTTGCGGTTCACTAGAATTTGTAGCGGATATTGTAATACCAGGAAGTGGAGTCCATCCAGCTTCTAGATAAGTGTTTGAAATAGCAAAAAGCAATAACAATGCCCTAGAAACAATCCTTAAACAACTTGACATATTAACCTCTTTAGGAAAATTTGATTTTAAGTAATTAATAGAATAATAAGTGCTTTAGGTCAATATTTTTATTCATTCTTGTTTTTAAAAAAAATCTAATAAAAAAATTAAATTTTATTTTGAAAAATTGCTGAGCCGATGCGCAAAAGGGTAGCCCCTTCTGCAATAGCAATTTTATAATCATAGGACATTCCCATGGAAAGATGACGTAGCTGTACTTTTCCTTTTGCTAAGACATTGAGCTCCTCAAGCAGTACGCGAAGTGAGGAAAAACAGTTTTCTATACATGGCACATCCTCTGTAAGCGGCGCCATTGTCATTAAACCGTCAATTGAAATATTTGGAAGAACATATAAAGCCTCAAAACATTCTTTCCACATTTGCGGAGAATACCCGTGCTTCGAATTCTCCCCGGATGTGTTAGATTGAAGCAAAATATGGGTGATTAGATTGAGATCTTGACTACATTCTGAAATTTTTCGTGCCAATTCATAAGAATCTACAGAATGAATTAAAGAAAAGTTTTCTATCACTTTACGCACTTTGTTTTTTTGGAGCGATCCTATAAAGTGCCAGCGGCAGCCTTGTGGCGCTATAGCTTTCTTTTCTAATGCTTCTTGGATTCGATTTTCCCCAAAATCACGCTGTCCTAAATCAAATAGAGGTTGAATATATTGCCACTCAACAGATTTAGTGACAGCAACAAGCTCTATATCAGAAGGATCGCGGCCACATTCCAGAGCTGTTTGCTTGATATCTTTAAATATATGCGTGTAATTATTCATGGTTCCCGATCTTCTACTCATCATCCCAAGGATTGATACGCATGCTTTTTGGTGGTCCAAATACTTCTTTGATGATTAACATGTTTTTTGGCGATGGCAAGCTATTCAAAATCGCAGAAGCACGCGAAGGTGCACTATTTGGCCTGTTCAAGTCATAAGCTGAAGCCTCCCCTTTTAAAAATTTTCCGCTCGCAATGCCTTCATGATACGAGTCTTTCATAGAACCTTTAAGGAGCGAGGGTGGTTTTTGACGTGTTATTAGCACCGGACGCGGCTTCACTTCCTGAACTTTAACATCTATGCGTTTATTAGCGTTTTCCTCGCCATCTTCCTCGCCATCCTCCTCGTAATCTTTATCGTTATCAAAATATTTTTTAACAGTGTCTTTTCGATTATCGTCTAGAGATTCCATAAATTTTGAAAGAAGCTTTTCTTTTTTTCTCTGTTCTTCAGCATATTTTTCGGGGTAAAGTCGACGGCGATTCTCATCCCAAAAGCGCTTGCCAACTAAAAAAATCATTGCAACTAAGCTAATACAAAATCCTAGAAACTCAATAAACGTCATCTATCCTCCACGTCTGCTATCATCTTCCGGGCGCGCAATAGAATTCCTCATATCTGTATCTGCTTGCATATTCTGGATGCGCCAGTAGTCTAAAATGCCCAATTTCCCGGATCTAAAGGCTTCTGCCATGGCTTGAGGTACTTGTGCTTGAGCTTCAATTAATTTTGCTTTCATATCTTGAACTTTAGCAATATTTTCTTGTTCCATAGCCACAGCCATAGCCCGACGTTTTTCTGCTTCCGCTTGAGCAATCCGTTTATCAGATTCCGCTTTATCAGCACGCAATTTAGCACCGATATTTTCCCCTAAATTCATTTCTACAATATCAATCGAAAGAATTTGGAAAGCAGTTGAGGAATCTAAACCTTTATCAAGAACTAGCTTAGATATACGCTGTGGAGATTCTAGTACCTGAAGATGTGTTTCGGAACCCCCAATGGCGCTAACAATCCCTTCCCCTACCCGTGCAATAATCGTCTCTTCAGTTGCACCACCCACTAATTGAGCAATATTTGTGCGGACTGTTACCCTGGCACGTACATTGATCTGAATACCATCCTTAGCAACACCTGTGATATAACTGCCATGGCTTGGACAATCAATGACTTTAGGATTAACAGAAGTAGCCACAGCGTCGCGCAGATCGCGGCCAGCTAAATCAATTGCCGTGGCCCGTCGCCAATCCAAAGGAATATTAGCTTTATCGGCTGCAATAAGCGCAGTGACGACCTCTGTAACATGTCCCCCCGCTAAATAATGCGTTTCTAAGTCAGAAACAGTGATCTGCTTTAAACCAGCCTTGAATGAGTTAATACGGGCATTCACAATCACGCGTGGCGGAATTTTTCGCAGGCTCATGCCTATAATGTTGAAAATAGACATAGGTGTTCCTGACACATATGCCTGGAACCATAGACTGATAAATTTTCCCATAATGCTAAGAAGAATAATTAGAATGATAGCAAGAATGATGAAGAGAAAGTAGTACTCCATCCCTATCTCGGCCGCAAGTAGAATAGTTTGATTCATGCGAGTGTTTCCTTTTTAGAGAGTTTAACAATAAGGTTAGCTTCCTGGCCACCGATGACGAGGACTTCTGATCCCTTGGTGATGTATCCACTTTGCGAAATTGCTTGCAAACGCTTTCCATCCACAATGATATGTCCACTTGGCTTTAAATCAGTGTCAACAATCCCCTTTTTACCAATAACTGAAGTATCTACATGTGAAGCAAAGAACCCTTCCTGACTACTATCCGAAAAGATGCTTTGTCCAGGCTTGGCTGTGCGAATGCGCCATAAGGCAAATTTAAAAAGAATCACAAGACTAACAATAGCGCCTATAATGTAGAGCAAGGTGAATCCAATCGATTGGCTTTGCATAGCAAATAAAATGATGCTTACAAAGACCATTAGTCCTCCACAAACACCCATCACAGCGCCAGGCACGTAAAATTCGAGGAAGATCAGCAACATGCCAAAAAATAGTAGAAGGTATGGGCTCATTTTAAATAATCCTCCTCGGCATTAATGACAATAATCACACTACCGTCGAGATGATCAACAACAATCTTTGTCCCCTTTTCGATAAAGCCCCCATTGCTCATTGCATCATAAAGCTTATCATCAATGATAATTTTACCGGCCGGGCGCAAAGTAGAAACAACTTCTCCCTCGGCTCCAGGTGGTGGCAATGTGGCTGGGTTATCTCCGGCAATATAGCCACTTTGCTCATTACCATTCAAGATAAGCCGGCTGAATTTAGCAAAGGAAGGGGTAATGTAGCGTGCAAGGATCGCAATAATGATGAAGGCTATTAATAAAGTTCCGCTAAGCCAGGCCAATCTTTTCATAAAAACTTCGCCCGCGGCATTAAAAGTGTTGGTATCAAATTCAAAATTCACAGAACCAAGTCCGGGTAGCATCATACCGAATAACCCCATACCAAAGAAAATCAGACCAATAATTCCCAATATTCCAAAGGTGGGCAGTACAAACAACTCAATCAGAATGACAACCAGACCCACCAACAAAAGAATTAACTCTAACCAATTTGCAATTTCCAAGGAGAGGCTCGATAGAATAATTAAGAATAGACAAGTAAATGCAATGGCAGCCGGCAGGCCAAAGCCCGGAGAGTTCATCTCTAAATACAACCCAATGATGAGTCCAAGAAAGAGAAGGGAAGAGACAACTGGATTTGCCAGAAGGACAAAAAAGCGCGTTTTCCAATCCATCCGATAGGATTCTACAATTGCATTAGGTATCTCTTTAAAGAAGGGTAAATGGAATAAGGCCATTTTACTTGCATCCCAACGACCACTTTCTTGTTCTTGAGACGTTAAAGCTGCTGTCTTTGTTGGCGGTACAATTGTGTCAGCTACGCCGAAAGCGAGCATTTGTTCAGCACTCAGTGTTAGCAATTTGCCTTTGGGGGAAATTAAGAGATCTGCATCCTGCCCATACATGCGAATTTGGGATTCGTTATCCAACTTGATGATTTTGCCATGACGTTTTACAAGAATGATATCTTTATCGACCATGGCTTCTGCAACACTTGGATCACGATCAAAAAAACGCGCTCTATTGCCAAAATCAGCACGGATCGCTGAATTAACTTTCTCGGAGGCTGACGCCATTTTACCTGTTTCATCTTGATATACAGGCTCAGCAGCTCCCATACTAGCGTCTTTAGTAGGAATGATGAAGCGCGTAGAGTATGCAAGCATGGCACCAGCAGAGATAGCCCAGTTATTAATAAATGTGACTACGGGAATATTATATTGTGTATCTAATTCCTTGAGAGCATCTGAAATTTTCTGGGCCGCAAAAACTTCACCTCCAGGTGTATTTAGCTCTAAAATCACAAATATAGGCTTTTGTTTACTAGTTTTATACGATTCAAGAGCCTTTTTCACATACAGCCAAGTGGATTCATTAATTCCTGAAGTGCGGTCGTCAATAAGAATATGTCCAATAAAATTAGGTCCAGTAGCGTTAACGCTAATATGCTTATCTAATTCCTTTTCAAATTGTGCACGCGTAAATGGCTGTCCTTCCAAAGTTAAAGGTGAAACAGCATTTGGAGCTTGAGATGCTCTAGGTTCTTCAAACATACTCACAAACCTATTCTTGCTTATAACTCCTTTGATCAAACCTAGATCTCTTAATTGATTGTGATTAACGACAAGCGTTTCTCCTTTTGTTGTTACGGCTGGATGGGTCTCATCTTCTTCTTTAGCAATATTCCAACCCTCATTATCGACAATGCGTAGTGCTGGATCGGCCATAGCCGAAGCCATTAGGCGCATAAGAGGTAATTGGGAACTCTTGGGATCAATGAGACTGATCACGCGATTGCGAAGTAAGTTTGTTGGCAAGGCGTTTTGGTTACCTAGAGGGATATCTCCCCAGGAAATAAATAATGAAATATAAATGTCATCCGCTAAAAATGGCAAAATGGCAGCCGGGCCCACTGCATTATCGTCGATGTAAGCAATCACTTGGGTTCCTTGCTCAACCTTCATTTGATAGATTTTTTTAGCTAAATCGAGAACTTGTATGAGATCACCCGAGGAGGAATTAATGACAAGTACAATAGGATTATAAAGGTTGTTGCCAGAGTTATTAGATTTATCAGAGATATAAGGTGAGGTTAGCTGCTCAAAGGCTCTTGCTAGCTCATCCCTCCCAAGATAACCCTGCAGTGAAATAATTGTTGCGGGTCGTTGCCCGACGTTTTCTTCGGCAAACACAGTTTGATTCCATGCCCATAAGTAAAGCAGATAAGCAAATAAAAGTAGAAGGCTGCGCTTGACCCATTCATTTTTCAGCATTAAATATATCCAGTGTTGAAATATGCATAAGTACCTTGTAATCAAAATACTATTTTTCTACAAGTATACAATGATGTTCCATTTTTTCCAGGCTAAGACCAGCTTGGTTAATCTAGCTAGTTCATAACTAAAATTATTCACTAAACCATGTTCCTATTTTGTTCCTGGCGAGACGCGCCGGCTACCTTAGAGGCAATCTTTTTTTCTAAAAAAAATTACACGAATCACTGGCGAGGGGCGATAATACTTTCGGGTCTTTATTTGACAAAAGACGTGTCAGTTTCAGTCCCTAATAGAGCATTCCGGTTAAAATTTTCCTTTAACTTATTAACTACTGCTAATTTCGTTTCTTCGGCTATATCATTACAGCCCTCTAAATCTAAACTCTCTAACTTAAACATGTTAGGGCTCCTGATAATTGACCAAATTCCTATATCAGTTAGAAGATCGCATAAATTTAAATTCAAACTTTGCAACTTAGCCATGCTAGGGCTATTAGCAACCTCTGAAAATGCCATATCAGTTAAATGGTAGCAATTTTTCAAATTCAAACTAATCAAATTCATCATATGAGGGCTTTTTGCTAAGCCCACAATCGCTGCATCTGTTAGCTTATTGCAATCTTGTAAATTAATTTTTTCCATATTGATCATATTACTGCCACGAGCAAGGGCAGCAATTCCTGCATCTGTCAAACGATAACAATTTGCTAAATTCAAGCTATGAAGATTGAACATATTTGAACTTTCGCCAATCGCCCGAATTGCTTTTGAGGTTATTCTATAACAGCTTCGTAAATTCAAGTTATTCAGTTTAGACATATTAGAACTTTTTGCTATGGCTGAAATTGCTAGGTCGGAGATGCGATAACAATTTCTCAAATTAAAATTACTTAAATTAGCCATAGCGGGACTGCTAACTAGTGTCTTAATGGCATTATCGTTGATTTGAAAACAGTTTCTCAAATTTAAATTATTTAAATTGGCCATGTTAGAACCTTGGGCCAGAGCCACAAGGGCTGCATTAGTTATATTAGAACAATTTTTCAAACTTAAATAACGCAAGCTATTGAATCTCTCTACTATTTTTACGACATGAGAATCTCTCAAGAGTTTACAATTGGATAGGCTTAGATCGGATATATCAGCTGGCAACATTGAAATAATGGTATTTAATAAGTTCTCATCACCTTTATTCAAAAAAGAAAAAAATTTAGCTTGAGCACTCACTGGAGCATGCTTAAAGAACATATCTATCATCTGATCAAAAATATGGGGATGCCATTTGAATCTTTGTCGCACTTCTTTTAAAAATTCTTCAAACTCCTCTGATTTAGCTGCAGCAATTGATTGTTTTAATATTTTTGGAGAAATAGGTCTGCCTGTAAGGCAAACGTTAATGGATTCTGTCATTGAGCAATACCCATCAGATAATGAGAATATATCAGGGGGAAGCATAAGCGGAAGGCTTGAGTCCTCTTCTGCTAGTTTAATTGCCCCTTTAATTTGTTCTATAAAAGGTAAAAGAATTACGGCGTTGTTATTTTTTACGACTCCTTCTCTACTCCTTTTTTGCACCCCCTCCTTGGTCCAATCTGTAAACTTATCAACAAGACTTTTTAAGGGAAGAAGATGAAATTGAGCTAAGTGCTTTTGATTCTCGATAAAAAGCTTTTGCACTTCTTCGTTAACTTTATAAACGACTGCAACATCCATAACGCAAGGCGCCTGGTGCCCCCCTAAAACCCTATGGGCAAATTCACCAAAGTTATTAGCTTGTGATAAATGCGTTAGTCTATTATGAAATTCTATGGGACCCATAAAAACCTTTTTGGAATATTAGAGAAATGTTTTTTGCAATTTTGCTAGCTTAGCTCACCATAGACAAAAGACATATAAGTTTCAGGCTCTAATATAACGTTTTGTTGAGAATTTTCCTTCAACTTATTAACTACTGCTTGAATGGTTTCTTCGGAAATTTTATTACAACCCTTTAATTCTAACCTTTTTAATTTAGGTATGTTAGGACTACTGATAATTGCCAAAATTCCTGCATCGGTGATGAGGTTACATATTCCTAAATTTAATTTCTGTAAGTTAGCCATGCTTAGACTGTTTGCAACAGATGTCACAGCTATATCGGTTAAAAGATAACAGTTTTTAAGATTCAAATTATTCAAATTCAAAACATGCGGGCTTTGGGCTAAGGCAATAATTGCTGCATTAGTGATGGTATAGCAATCTTGCAAGTTCAATTTTCTTAAATTTAACATATTAGCACTTAAGGCAAGCGAGGAAATAGCTGAATCGCTCAAGCTATAACAATTTGTTAAATTCAAGCTTTGTAAATTGAGCATATTTAAACTTCTGGCAATCGCCTGAATAGCTCTGGAGGTCACAAAGTAACAATTACTCAAATTCAAAGTATGCAGTTTAGACATATTTGGGTTTTCTGCTATTGCTGAAATGGCTATATCGGAGATGTGATAACAATTTTTCAAGTTAAAAATCTTCAAATTATGCATATAGGGGCTACTCGTTATTGAAGTAATTGCTACATCAGTTAAGCGAAAACAATTTCTTAAATTCAAATTTTTTATATTACCCATATTAGGACTTTGAGCTAGGGCCATAATGGCTGTATTAGTTATGTTAGAACAATTTTTAAAACTCAATCTACGCAAGTTATTACATCTCTCTATAATATTCATCACATGAGAATCATTCAGGAGTTGACAATCCGATAAGTTGAGGTCGGTTAAATCTGCTGGCAATATTGAAATTATCGAATTTAATAAGGGTTCGTCGCTCGGAAATCCAAGCATAGGAGAGAAAAAAAGGGCTTGAGCATCAAATGAAGCATGTTTAAAGAACATATCGATCATCTGATTAAAGATATGAGGATGCGATTCGCGTCTTTCTCGCACACTATTCAAAAATTCTTTAATCTCATCTGAACTAGCAGCAGCAATGGATTGTTTTAATAATTCTGGGGTAATAGTTCTGCCTGTAAGGCACACGTTAATACATTCAGACATTGAGCAATACCCATCAGATAATGAAAATATATCAGGGGGAAGCAGAAGCGAAAGGCTTGATTCCTGTTCTGCTAGTTTAATTGCCCCTTTAATTTGTTCTATTAAAGGTAAAAGATTTTCGGCGTTATTCTTTTTTATGACACCATCTCTAATCCTTTTTTTCCCCTCCTTGGACCAATCTGTAAACTTATTTACAAGACTTTTTAAAGGAGGAAGATGAAATTGGGCTAAGTGCTTTTGATTATCTTTGAAAAGCTTTTGCACTTCTTCGTTAACTTTATAAACGATTTCGTTCTCAAAAATGCAATGCGGCGCATGTTGATCTCTCAAAATCTTAAGGGCAAAGTCATCAAAACTATAAGCTTGGGATAAAAGTGTCAATTTATCATGAAATTCTACAGGACCCATAAAAAGCCTTTTTGGAATATTAGAGAAATAAATTTTGCTTTAGCAACTCTGCAGCTATCACTAAATCGCTCTTAACCGTAATCTTTATGTTTGCATAATCACCCGGAACAATCTTTACTTGATGTCCATGCATGGCGACAATTTCGCTATCATCTGTGGCAACAAAGTGTTTTTGCTGAATGGCCGATTCCAATGAACGAAGCAAAATCTCTCGTCTAAACCCTTGCGGGGTTTGAGCAATCCAGGTTTTGGACCTTGGTAAGGAGCCTTGAATGATTAGATCAGCCCCAGCACACTTAATCGTAGCTGTAGGAGTAACTGCAACCATAGCTGCTCCATATTGCTCAACAGCTCGAATCACATTTTCAATCAGCCACACAGGAGTTAAGGGTCTAGCGCCATCATGCGTAAGGATAATTTCCCCCTTAGAAGCTTTAACGCCATTATATAGCGACTCAATGCGTTCCACTCCCCCTTCAACGACCTTAACTTTAGATTCATACTTTTTAAACAATTCTTGATAATAGGGAATATCTTGTTTGCGCGTAGCGACTATAATTTCATCAACTTGATCACATTTTTCAAACTGCTCTACAGTCCATAGAATGACGGGCTTTCCTTCAATTTCTAAAAGCAGTTTATTTTCACCAAATCTCGTTGAATTGCCTGCGGCTGTGATGATTACGGATTTCATTTTTTTAAAACCTCCAAAGCCGTTTTTTGTGCATTTATTTCAGCCTCGATAATTTGTTCAATATCAGGATTGAGGATGTTTTCAGTTTTTTCAAGTGTGGCGGCTATGATCCTCGGAATATCCATAAAGCCGATTCGATTTTCCATAAATGCTTTTACTGCGACATGATCGGCGCCATGCAGCACGGCGGGCATTATCCCTCCCATTTGCAAAACAGTGTATCCCATGCTTAAACAGGGAAATTTCTCAAATAAAGGTTTTTCAAACCTCAATGTCTTTCCATATAAATCTGTAAAAGAAGAAACTGTGGCCGGGGCTCTTTCAGGATAGAACAAGGCATACTGTGTATAGCGCCGCATGTCAGCCGTTCCCAACTCTGTAATAATACTGCCATCATTGAATTCAACTAAAGAATGGCAAATATAATCGGGATGCACAATCACTTTTATTTGTTCAGAAGCAACATCAAATAACCACTTCGCTTCAATAATCTCAAAGGCTTTATTCATGCAAGTAGCACTATCAATGGTGATTTTATCACCCATATTCCATGCAGGCCGCGAAAAAATATCTTTCATAGAGACATTTTCTAATTGTTCTTGGCTCATTTCAGCAATTTTGCCTTTCCCCATGGTCAGGAAGAGGTTTTTGATCTCAGATTTTCGTCCAGATTTTAGCGATTGAAATAATGCGGAATGCTCTGAGTCAATAGGGATAATAGTCACTTGGAATTTAGCAGCCTCGCGCATGACAATCTCGCCTGCTAATACAAGCGTCTCTTTATTTGCCAATCCAATTGTTATGCCTTTTTTTATGGCCTCTAAAGTAGGGATCAGCCCAGCAGAACCAACTAATGAATTAATTAATAGATCGCTGTCAAGCGTGGCAATTTCCTTGAGACCCTTTTCTCCTTTAAAAACAAACACATCTGTTTTAAATGATTCTGCTTTGCCGTTATCTGTAATGCAAACAGCCTCTGGCTTAAACTCAGAAATTTGTTCCTGTAATTTTTCAACATTGTGATTAGCTGTCAACCCGACAACTCTAAATTTATCGCGATGTTGTCTAACGATATCTAATGCCTGCGTTCCAATAGAACCTGTCGAGCCAAGTATTACAATACGTTTCATGTTAGATCCTCACACTAGCTTTGAAGATGCGTTTCTTTAAAATCCGATAATCGAATGCGTTTAGGTATACTTAAGGG
>JACDGH010000314.1 GCA_013815395.1 Parachlamydiaceae bacterium | reverse complement strand
TTACTGACCTCTTTGACATATTTAGACCATGAAATAAGAGGGTCAATTGCTGGATAACGCCTTGAATCTGACCGTGCCCGCGATAAACCTAGGAACGCTCCCACAACAGACAAAGTGGCTTGCGTAACGGGTTCTTCAAAATTCCCTCCAGCTGGTGAAACAGCTCCTCCAATTGTAATAGAGCCCAAATTACCCCCTTTCAAAGAAAGGACGCCAGAGCGCTCATAAAAGTCGGCAATACGCGACGCCAAGTACGCTGGAAAAGCTTCTTCACCAGGAATTTCTTCAAGACGTCCAGACATTTCACGCATAGCTTGCGCCCAACGAGAAGTGGAATCAGCTAAAACCAAAACATCCAATCCCATTTGGCGATAGTATTCACCAATAGTAATTCCCATATAAACCGATGACTCACGCGCAGCTACAGGCATGGAAGAGGTGTTGCAGATAATAACAGTGCGCTCCATCAACGAATCTCCTGTATGAGGATCGATTAAATGGGGAAATTCACGTAAAACCTCGACAACTTCACCCGCACGCTCCCCACAAGCCACCACAATAACGATATCAACCGAAGAATATTTGGATAAGTGATGTTGAAGAACTGTTTTTCCGGCCCCAAATGGGCCTGGAGTGCAGAATGTGCCCCCTTTCATCACTGGAAAAAGGGTGTCAATATTACGACAGCCAGTATCCATCATCTTCGTCGGCTTAATTCTTTCACCAAACGCCAAAGGCATTTTTATAGGCCAGCGCTGCAACATCGTGAATTCAAATATTTGCCCTTGCTCGTTTTCTGCTTTAGCAATAACTGTATCAACCACATAAGATCCAGTTGGAATCAGCCAGGTCAATTTATAGGCTCCATAATGGGAAAAAGGGATCATAATTTGATGATGAAAATGCCCTTCCATCGTGGTGCCTATGGTATCTCCGCGCTGAAGGACCTGCCCAATCTTTGCCTTCGGTTCGAAGTTCCAATGCCGTTTGCGATCGATTGGTGGTAAATAGACACCGCGAGGCAGAAAAAATCCTGACTCTTCGGCAACGGCCGCTAAAGGATTTTGCAAGCCATCTAAAATTGAAGTGAGCAGTCCAGGACCCAATTCCGCCTCAAGAAGCTGCTGTTCAAACGTGACAATAGTTCCTAATTCGACTTCTCGAGTATCTTCGAAAACTTGGATTTTGACATCGTTTCCATTAATCTCAATCACTTCGGCTTTTAGGCGAGTATCATTCAAGTGCACCAGAGCAACTTCACCTTGGCGGACATTTCCATCAAAAGTTACGTGTAATAAGTTGCCGAAGGCTTTAATGACCTTGCCTGTAGCTGCAATTTCTTGTATTGTAGATGATTCTAGACTCATGATATATCCTTTAACATACTATCAACAATTTTAAGACCTTCCTGCTGATCCATTTGCTGCCATTGTTCCACTAAGATCAATTCGACCAGATAAGCCAAAGCACGATCAGCAGAAAAAAGATCAAGACCAAGCATTTCTTCAATTTTATTAAAACGAAACTCAACTAAAGCTTTTTGAAGCTCTAGGGGTTGATTTTGATATTTTTCAAATATGATTTTTAGTTGTTCATATTTCTCAGGTGGTTCATAGACTGCAGCGTCTTTTTGTGCTAACATTTGTGCAATAATCTGTTCCTCAGGATCTTCATATTGTAAATCAATAAGTAAGTCTCGATTAAGTTTTTTTGCACGAAATGCTACCAATATTAAGCGCAATTCTCTTTCTAATGTTAGGTAGGCCTTAAAAAAACCTGATGAATCTTCAATCTCTTTTGTGAAAAAAGTGGATAGCAGTGCAGGAAAATGTTGTAGTCGCTCGCTTTTGCTTTCATACTTTTCCATAAAATTAAATACATACGAAGGAAGCATTGATTGCGTAGCAAAAGCTTCCTCAAGCTCACTTTCAGTGTGGTTCCCTAATTCATTAAGAGGTTCTTCTTTCCAATAAAAGCGCAAGTTAAGAATATCAAATAAATTCCGGATAGTGCGCGTTTTGTCAAAATCAGAATCAGATAGATTTTCCTTAAGAAGTTGTTCATATTCACGAAAACCAATTTCAGGGGGCTCGCCAATATGCAATTCAGGAAGAAGCGTGCCTAAAAAATAATAATTCATCCTATACCGATTTAATGTGGGTGATCAATATAAGCCTATTAAACCGTAAAAATCATTTTTCTAAAATCTTTACGAACCACATAGTTTGACAACAAGTCTTTTAATGCATCTTCAGTAATGTCAATGGTCACTTTTTTATTATTTATTCGCACTTGTGCGCCCGCTGCAAACTTACCAACCGCTACGCTATTTTCTTTTAATGAGTTCAACACATTCTTCATGAGCAACACATTAACATCGTGAGGTGAAATTGTTTTAGGAACAAGCGCTGAAAGGTCCGCTGAAATTCCATCCTTTTCCAAAGCATTTATAATAGCATTGATCAGATTAGCTGTAAGATTAGGATTAGAACACTCTTTTTCAATCAAATGATGTAACTGGTTATTAAAAAAATTATTTTCAATTTCCTGACGCAAACTCTCCAAGCTCTGTTTCACTGCTTGTTGCAAAGATGAATTAAAGACGTTTCGTTCCTGATCCATTTCCGCCTTAGTATCAACGACCACAGATTTGGCATTCTTCTGAGCTTCGGCTATAATCGTTTCAGCTTGCTTGCGTGCTTCGTCAAGAATTTCTTCTGCCTGCTTCTTTGCTGGTTCTAATGTTTCCTCTCTCAAAATGGAACAAATCTTTTTAATCTTTTCTTGCCCTTTTTCCAAAGTTCTCATTGCCCTCTCCATTTTCTTAATCAAGTACAATCTTTCCCTCTATCGGGAATATTTTCAAGCATAAAC
>JACDGH010000313.1 GCA_013815395.1 Parachlamydiaceae bacterium | reverse complement strand
GCTTACAACGGATTAAAGCATACTACAGATAATGAAGCCGATCATAAGTTTTTTAAGTCATTAATTTTACAGTTTTATAAAGCTAGATAATATTAATGGTTATTAAAAATTAAAAAAAGGAAAAGATTTTTGCGCGGCAATTGGAAAACAAAGAGAGCGTCCAACACGTCAGCTAAATTATTGGTTTGTTCTTGGGGTCAGCACAGAATTCGAAATTTAAAAGCACGTTAAGGATTTTAGTGGCCCTGCAAAGGTCTGAATTCGTCTAAATTAGCCCTGCTTAAATAAGAAATGAAAACGCAATAGACAAGGGGTCTATGCGTTTTCTAAACTATTTTAATTGCAATTGCTCAATCTTTAGAAATTCATCTTTTTATTTGTTCTCTTAGACTTAAAATCTCTTATTGCATAGCATTAAAATCATTTTGTGAAATTTTAAGGTATCTAATTTCACTTCCTCTCAGGATATTATGTTTTGCGTCCATTGACTTATAGAAACAAAAAACTCCTAACGCCAGTGGAACCCATGTTGAATACTTTAATGAAGTGAAAACAAGGGAAGATAAAGATTCTTGTGGGATCGATTTTAAATATTCGCCTACACCCTAAATCACCAAAGCACTTAAAATAGCAGGTGTCCAAGTTTTAGCAATAATTCTTATATCAGAGATTTTGGTGTCTACCGTAGTCTCTCTGTTTTATTAGGGGTTTGAAGCCCAATGGAACTAAAACGTACGCTAAGGAACATTGTCCAATTCAGATAGCACCTAGGAGTTGAAAAAGAAGAAAAAATGTTAGAAGAAGGGCTGATTTTTTTAATCCATGAGACAGCAGTATTTTTAAATAACCACGGTCCCATGATGGTCTCTTTACGGGCAAATCTTTTCATATGCTTTATTAATTGCTATGAATTTTTCTTGAGCATCAGGAGCATGGTTTTTATCAGGGTGATATAAAACACTTTGTTTTTTGTATAATTTTGCTATTATGGTGCAATTGTCCGACATTTTTGCTCCAAGTAGCTCTATCTCATTTTTAACACAAACAGCTTTATAAACTTCTTTAAAGAGTAGTAGTTGTCCAATACTTTCATGCATTTGACAAGCTATTTCTCTTTCAGTCTTTAAGCTCTCGGCTGCAACTTCTTCAGGGCTTGGATAGAATCTTCTAATTGTTTCATCTCTAACTTTTATGGATTCGTCGATACTTGCTTGCCATTTTTTATTAGATTCGTCAGCCATCCGACGGCCTTCTTCTCTAGCTTGTATTTTTTCTTGCTCCTTCAGTTTATTACGCTCTGCAAAAGCAGCGTCAATTTCATTATCTGAACAATCGCCATTTAAAAATACACGATATGCAGTAATATTTGCAGTGCAAGGAATAAGAATTTTTGGAGTAGGAATTGTTATAGGATCTGGGATGGTTATAGGATCTGGAATTATTATAGGATCTGGAATGGTTATAGGATCTGGGATGGTTATAGGTGTTGGAGCGGGCTTAGGTATGACTTCGATGGGTGGAATAATTACAGGTAAAACAAAGTTCGTTGTATTTGGTTTCCCATTCTGAATCAAATAACCAGAGCGATCAATTATTATGCCTGCAATAAAAGCCAATAAGACAATTTTTATCAAAGTGGTAGAGTGTCGATTTTCAGTTATTCTACCTAGCAAAGATTTAATGTCCTTAACTCTAATTTGTTGATTATCTTCAGGTATTCTATCTAGCAAATTTTCAACATCTCTACCCCTAATTTGTGCTTTAGGAATACAAGCATTTGCTGAATAACAAGAAGGGTATCTTTGATTGAAAATGGGAAGCTTTATCATTTATAGCTCCTTATCATTGTCAATCCACAATTTGGCTTTATATGCTGTTCTATACTTTTCCATTTGCTTTGTCATTTTTTCGAGTGAATTTTTAGAATCACCAGCTTCTTTTTTATACTTTTCCATTTCAGTTGTCAGTGCTTCGAGTGAAGTTTTAGAATCACTAACTTCTTTTTTATGAGATTCTTTTAAATTATCTATTCGCTCTTCATAGGTTGCTTTTCTCCGATTCAATTCATTTCCATGAGATTCTTTTAAATTATTTATTCGCTCTTGATTAGCTGCTATTGTTTGATTTCGTTCATTATCCAAATTTTTTATTTGTTCTGTTTGTTTAATATTTTCTTTTTCTATTAGGCCTAATCTTTGATTTTCTTCTTCAACTTCTTCTAGTCTTTTACATTCACCTTTTCTTACCAAAAGAGGATCCATTTGTGCTTTTGACTCATCTTTTGCTTTTAAGGTTTCACTTTGTGCTACAACTGTACTGTTTAAAGCATCTGGAAGTTTTTGACTACATATAGCTCTTTCATTGTGGCATTTCATATATAATTGATGAGAATTTACAGCTTGCTGAAGCCATCCTTCTGCCACTAGCATGTTTTTAGATGGATCTATAGTCGAAACACTAAAAGAAAACCCCTGGTTGATTAAATCGTTTCTAATTTCATTATCTACCCTATTCCAAATCAAAGAAGTTTTTTCGTTAAGTTCTTTAAATAACTTGTTAGAAGTATTATTTTTTTGTGTAATGCACGATACTGTTTCCGCACCCTTATCCCAAACAAAACTAGTACCCCATTTCTGCGCTTGAGTTCCAAGACCATTATATATTGCTGTAGGAGCAGCTACGATAATTCCTGTTACGGTTGCGGTGAGCCAACGACATTGCATATTAACAAATAGATTCATTACATACTCTTTATTTAAATTGTTTTCAAAATCGATATTTTGTAATAAATCAGAATACTAATCAACTCTTAATGCTATTAAATAAATCGTTATATTAATAACACGTTAAATAATATTTCTACATAAAAAACAACGA
>JACDGH010000042.1 GCA_013815395.1 Parachlamydiaceae bacterium | reverse complement strand
AATCATCAAAGAAGAGCAGCAGGGTAGTCTATATAATTTTATTATAATAAAGCTTTCTAATGATATTTAAAGGCTCTATTTATGATAAATATTGCAAATACCATGTGCAAATTAAGTTTAAGTACCACGATTAAACTCTATCTTGCCTACTTTCATAAAATTTTTAAAAATAAAAAACCAATAATTTATTTTAACTTGACGGCATTGGGCGTCTCGCCTTGGAACAAAATGAAACATATTTTACGGAGTTATTTTGTTTTAAATCGAGAAGATTAATCAGGCTAGGACGAGATGGCTACCTTGGTTGAGATAAGCTTTTTGACATTTGAACATTTCGAGATCGCTTTAAGCTCAAGGAAGTGAAGTAAAAGGAATAAACAAAAAAATTTTATTGCGAAATCATTATTTTCCGCCTCAACGGACCTCCTGAATTGATGGGTGCGGCGGAGTCGTCGCACTCCAGGGACTACGCCAAAGGCATATGATTAATTATATTATCTAATATCAAAAGGAATGACAAAACAGATAGCTGTGATCAGTACCAGAGACCATTGAAACATATACTTACTCCACAGAGTATCATTTTGGCTTTTAAAACCTCTCAAGCAAAGAGCAAGCCATACTATGCTTAAACTGATAGTCACAAATAAATACACGTAGCCTGTGTAATTAAAGATTGTCAAGAGGGCGGCAGAGCCTATAAAAGCTATGATATATATCACCATATGCACTTTTGTCCTAAACACCCCTTTTTGAATAGGCAGTACAGGCATTTTTGCTGCGGTGTAATCTTTTAAATGATAAATCGCAATCGAAAAAAAATGCGGCATTTGCCATAGCACTAACATTGAAAAAAGAATCAGGGCGCCTAAGTCGAAATTATTACTCACTGCGCAATATCCCACAATGGGAGGAACAGCACCTGCGATACTACCAATGGCCGTGCTGTAAATCGTATGAGATTTCCATAGACTGTATAAGACCACATAAACAAAAAAACCGATGCCAGCTATAATGACTGTCAAAGTATTGGTGTAACGCATTAAAATCAAATTGCCAATGACCCCTAAGGCTATGCCAAAAATAATGGCATTGCGTCCAGAAATTAAACCAGTAACCAAGGCACGGTTCTTAGTGCGAGACATTTTTTCATCAAGGGGACGATCAATGTAGTTATTAAACACACAGCCAGAGGCCATAATAAAAGCTAAACCTAGCAAAGTAGCTAAAAATAGTATTAAATCAATATTTCCCCTAGATGCTAGCAAAAAGCCAGCAGCCACCGTGAGCAAATTTCCAAAAATGATGCCGGGCTTAGTTAATAAATAATAATTAATCATGTGACATTGCCGCTCCCATATTTGACATCATGCGCTCATTTAAGTCTGACATAATCCATAAAGACCCTATCACGACAATAAGTAAAATAAGCACCATAAAATAAAATATAAAAGTTTCCCAGCGTGGCTTCTCTTCTTGTCCCAAATGCAGAAAAAACAACAATTGAACGATAGCTTGAGTCAATGCGAGGCTCACGATGGTATAAACTAAATTGAGACCAGAGAGAATTCCTGATGCCACTAATGAAAAAGATACGATCGTTAACACTAGCGAAACAATAAATCCAATCAAATATGACTTTAAGGTACCGTGGTATTCTTTCTGCGTTTCTTTTAAACTAAGATCATGGCTCATGTTAAATAACTCCCATCAAATAGACAAAAGTAAATATAAAGATCCAAATGACATCCAAAAAGTGCCAAAACATGCTGAAAATAATTAAGCGCCGAAAGGTAATCACATTAATGCCTTGTATTGCTACTTGAGCCATGACCACAATGATCCATAATAATCCGACTGATATATGCAGACCATGTGTGCCTACAAGACTAAAGAACGATGTCAAAAAAGCGCTGCGTGTCCAACTATTTCCTTCTTGAATGAGTTGAGAAAACTCATTCAATTCAATAGCTAAAAAAGAAGCGCCCAATATAAATGTCACACCCAGCCAAATCAATACTTGCTTGGCTCTTTCCTTTTTGAGCGACGCTAACATCGCAAAGCCACAAGACACACTGCTAAACAGCAAGATCATTGTTTCGGCAAAAGTTGTTTGCAGACTAAACAGATCTCGTGCTGAAGGGCCGCCAAATGTTTCGTTTTTAAGAACAGCATAGGTGGCAAAAAAAGTAGCAAACAGCAAACAATCGGTCATCAGATATATCCAAAAACCCAATACAGTTTTAGAAAAAGCATCCTGATGGGGATCAGGAACGCTGGTATCAGGATGAGGTTCTAAAGTTTCGTAATGATGAATTGATGAAAAATTGCTCATTCGAGGGCATACCTTTTTATGTGTGCTGTTTCGATTGCCTCAACTTCTGCTGCTTTAATAACTTCATGCTCATCATCGCCAGAAAGTCGAATAATTACGCAAGCCACCATGCCAATAAAACACACTATTGCCAACCAGAAGATGTGCCATGTCATAGCAAAGCCAAAGATTAAACTGAGAATTCCAATATATATGCCCATTGGTGTATTTTTCGGCATAAGTATGTCTTCATACTTGATTGCAGGTTTAGGAGCTTCACCTCTTTTGATAGCCCAAAAAGGATCGATTTGATCGACAGTGGGTATAATCGCGAAATTATAATAAGGCGGCGGAGATGAAGTGGTCCATTCCAAAGTCCTACCGTTCCAAGGGTCCCCACCGGTTTTATCCCACAGTTTTTTGCGATTTTTTATACTCCAGAACAACCCTAGAAATTGGATGCTAGCTCCAATAAGTATTATAAAGGCCCCAATAGCCACAAGCACAAATAAGGGATGCCAGCCTGTAGCGGCTTCATAATGGTTCAAGCGCCGTGTAGCGCCCATAAAGCCAAGCATGTAAAGCGGCATAAATGCCAGAAGGAATCCAACAAACCAACACCAAAAAGCGTAGCGATTCAGTTTGTCGTCCAAAACAAAACCAGTGAATTTTGGAAACCAATAGGTAAATCCGGAAAAGAATCCAAAAAGAAAGCCTCCAATGACCATACCGTGGAAATGAGCAATTAAGAAAAGGCTGTTGTGTATTTGAAAATCGACTGGTGGGGCGGACAATAAAATACCTGTCATTCCACCGATTGTGAAATTGAGGACGAAAGCAAAAAACCAAAGCATCGGCGAGGTAAAATGCACGCGCCCACGAAATTTTGTAAAGAGCCAATTGAATATCTTAACACCTGTAGGAATAGCAATCAACATGGTCATCACGCCAAAAAAAGCGTTTACGTTGGGACTGGCGCCCATAGTGAAAAAATGGTGCAGCCAGACAATGAAAGAAAGGAAAGTTATTAATCCAAGAGCCCACACCATAGAAACATAACCAAAAAGTCGTTTTTCAGAAAAGGTAGGAACAACTTCGGAAAAAATGCCAAAAATAGGTAAGATCAAAATATACACTTCAGGATGTCCCCAAGCCCAAATCAGATTGACGTACATCATTGGATTGCCACCGCCACCAGTAGTAAAAAAATGCATGCCAAGATATCGGTCTAATGTAAGCATGGTCAAGGTAGCAGTTAGAATAGGAAATGCAAAAATGACTAGTATCATTGCACATAAGACACTCCAAACGAAGATTGGCATCTTCATGAAGGTCATGCCGGGACAGCGCATTTTGAGGATTGTTACGACGAAATTAATTCCTGAGAGGGTAGTTCCAATCCCAGAAATCTGTATCATCCATATCCAGTAGTTCACACCTTCATTAGGGCTATACTCTAATTCTGATAGGGGAGGATAAGCCAGCCAACCGGATGTTGAAAAACTACCGATAGCCAACGAAAGCAATGTCAGCATCGCCCCTGCAGCATATAACCAAAAGCCTAAAGAATTTAAAAAAGGATAGGCCACATCCCTTGCACCGATCTGTAAAGGTATTATTAAGTTAGAAAGACCAAAAATAGCTCCCATGGCCACAAAAAAAATCATTGTTGTGCCATGCGCGGAAAAGACCTCCTGAAAGTGAGTGGCAGAAATAAAGCCTTGACTACTTTCCACAGAAATTGCCTGCTGCAAGCGCATCATCATGGCATCGGCAAACCCCTTGAAAAACATAATGACAGCAACAAAAACATACATTAATCCTATTTTTTTGGGATCTACAGAAGTCAGCCACTCATTCCAAAGCCACTTCCATCGCTTTAGATAAAACATCAGAGCAATCAGAGTTAGGCCTCCTAAGACCATATTAATGACGGCAAAGGCTTGACTTGGTTCATGCTTGAAAGCTTCTAGAGTTAATTTACCAAACATGTCTGACTCATATCTTTTGTGGGTGCATATATTTGTGGATGACATAATCAAATAAAGTCTCATCATCCAAATGGAAGATTTCTACAGGATTATCTTCACTAGGTGCGGCTAATTTTTCGTATTCATCATGATTGAGAACTTTTGAGGATTGCTTAGCAGAAGCAACCCAATTATGATAATCTGCCTCTGATGAAGAGCGACTAATAAAATGCATTCCAGCAAAGCCTTTCCCGCTAATGTTGGCGGAGGAACCGCGAAAATCTCCAAACTCATTAGCAATGAGGTAGAGTTCAGTCTTCATTTTAGGCATCGCATAAATTTGACCGCCCAGTTCTGGAATCCAAAAGGAATTCATTGGAGCATCAGCGGTGATTTCGAAGTGAATGGGGGTATCTTTGGGAAATTGTACAAAATTTAAGCTGGCAATTTTTTCATCGGGATAGATAAATAACCATTTCCATTGGAGGGCCACCACTTGAATGGTCATTTCTTTTTTATCTGAAACGATCGGCTTATAGGGATCTAGTTCATGCGTTTTTATCCAAGTGATGACGCCAACAATTATTGTCAAAACAAGGGGTAAGCCCCACCAAATGTATTCTGCTAGAGTATTATCAACTAAATCAGGGTCATATTTGGCTTTCTTGTTATCGGCCCTATAGATCCATGAGAAAATAAAAGTAAGAATGTACACAGGCAGGATAACAAGCAACATCAAAGCCTGGATGAGAAACAGAAGGTTGCGTTGCTCATAAGCTATCTCTCCTTTTGGGAAAAGGACGGCTATGTATTCTCGGAAATGAAGAATTTGCAATGGCTGCATAATTAAAAAGATGAGCAGAATTAAGCCTGAAACTATCAACATAAAAAGTACAGGCTTTTTGATCAAATTATGCATGGTGCTTAGAAACCTAAGTTTTATTTTATTCACACTCTTTTGAGACACCATGATATTATTTTGTTGAAAAGTCAAGAATTAACATTAAAATTTTATACAATTGAATTAAAAAAAGCAGAAAAATAAGCAATGACTAAAAGCGGTATAATGGGGATATTTTCGCAGGATTAGAACGTGCTAAAGCACAATCGGAATATTTCTGAACCTATACTGCCCCCCTTAAAATTTTTGATTTGATCACTGATTTACTTGCGTGAATACTTTTTCAATTTTTGTGGTAGAAGTATAAGAAGTTTGATTTTCGTAAAATGTAACCTTATTGGAACAACGAAATGGACATAATTTTGAGGTTTTAACCATTTTGTCTTTAATGTTTCCAAATATTCTTCTGGCGCATTCAAGACAAATTACATGTTTAAAATTGCAATTTAAGATGACCATTTGCTGCGGAGATTTATCTACAAGACAAATAGTACACTCTATTTCAACAATTGGGCTAGCATTAGAAATTGCGCTCATAAATTGGGTATCCAAGTATCCTTAGAATTTTTTAAAAAGGACTTAAAGGACGTAAAGAACATTAAAATTACAATTGCAATAGTGTCAACAAAATAACAAAAAATTTATTTAATAGAAATAACCTTCTAGTAGCATCTTACGTCCTTTATGTCCTTTCGTCTTTTTTTGCTTGATGTATCCCCTCAAGCAAGGGCGGCAAATCCTTACATAATTGCTCAGCGCGCTGATTCCAGGTATGTTTCTCATGCACAATCTTGCGTCCCTTTTCAACCACTTTTTCCCTTTTTGCCTCGCTTTCGAGATATTCATTGACCCGACGATTAACTTTATCCCACTTGTTATGCTGATAAAAGACAATCGATTCGTTATCTTTAAATTGTTCGCGCATATAAACATTTTCATTTGTGATCACCAAAGCTCCTGAAGCTATTCCTGCAAAAATGCGCTCATGTCCACCATTTTTAATCCATGGACAGCTATTCAAAATAATTTTAGAATGCTTCATAATCGCCAAAGCTTGTTCGAAAGGAACAGGGTCGTGAAACACAACATTGCGCTTGTCCCCTAAACATTTCATCCAGCTGGCTTGACCATCAGCCGAGCCAAATAAGTCGATTTTAGCATCTTTGATGGCATTGATTAGCTCGAATCGATCCTTGCCGCGAATATACATTTCTATTTGGTCAAGCACTTCCACAAAATCAATAGTTTTTGGATCGATACCACTTTGTTTATTTACTTGGATATCCAAAGCTTGCACAAAAGCTTGATAATAAGGTGTAGTTTGATCGGACAAGGCAATTTCGGCTGCCTCCTCCATAGCCTCACTTAAAGCTGACGAATACTTATGCTTCCAGCTAGCGCGAACACCCTCAAAATCAATACACGAAGCTAACATCACGACATCATGTTCACGCGTATTTGTAGGATCAAAGGACAAACTACTTTCAATAGCATGCGGCATAAATAAAGCATTCGAAAAGCCTATTCCTCGAAAAAAATCTACCGAAGATCTGTCTGCACAAGTCACTATCGAATAGGGAGAGCGGGTTAAAGGTAGATAACTATTCGGAGAATCGACCAAACAAGCCACGTGAGGGATGCGTATCATATCACAAAAAAAGCGCCCTTGTTCATCAGGCAATAATCCGTTAAATGATAAAGTGCAATCCGGGGGATCTTTAAATATGGCGTCAATAAAAGGGGCAGGATTATTCTTTTTTGCTTCTAGCAAGCGACTATTCATCCCGCAAGCCAACAAAGCTTCATGCATCTTCTTAGTAAAATGATGCAAAACACCATATTGGCTTAAGGGAGGCATAAAAACATCGATTCTCTTCATAAAATCCCCTTTAATTTTTTTATAAATTATTGCCTGGCTTATAGAATTATCGCATAGGAATCCATTTGTTGCGAGCTCCTATTGATTTGTTTTTTCTTTCTTGAGTTAATTTCTCTTTAGTTTTTTTGATTTTTTTTAAACAGGCTTCTGGAGGAAATACATTATTAACTTTTTCTTCGAAAGCTTTTTGATCTTGAATATTTTTTTCCAGATCGGGAGGGGGGAAATGAACTGTTTTTTCCAGATAGTCCTCTACATCAAATCGACGCTCTTCACCCTTTTTTTTAATTTGATTTAATTGTTCTTCTAAATCTTGTCGCATTTCACGCATGCGACTGAGCATATCCACAACTTCAGTATCCCCAGCCCCATAAGCATGCATAGATTTTAAATGGGTAGTCAAAGGTGTCGAATTAGAAATGCCTGCTTTATTTTCATCCAGTTTATTTGCTGGGGGTTTTTTTGCTTGATTGGCAGATGCTTCGAAAATATTACGTTCCATAGCAAAAACTCACAATTGCTCTTAATCTAAATAATTTCGCAATTTGCTGCAGCAAGTCGCGATATTAACCCTAACTACATATTAACATTTTTTATTTAAAATTACAATTATACTGCTACTTTCGGATAATTTTCAGTCTAATACTAGCTAAATGCAAGAGGTAAATGCTCTTTTATCTAAAAACAAGTAGGTAGAGTTTGAAAATAATGACAGCCAAGGATATACTGTTCTTTTCCGGTAACTAAACGAGAAAGGACTAAAGCTATTCATAACTCTTGAACGTGTGTTACCAAGAGATTGTATAGCCGCAATTAGCTTTCTATAATATCACAAGGATTAGGCGATGGGCTATTTGGAAGAATTTCAAACGCAGATTAATAATCGAGACTTTTCCAAATTTTTACAACTGTGGGAAGAGTACTGTACTAGCGATTCAGTAGAAACAGATGAATTCGTAGAACTCTTAAAATCTATTAAAGTTTCAGATTTTGCTAAACTTTTCGGTCAGTGCATTGAAACAGCACTGCCTCTCTGGCAAACAATAAAAAATGAAGAAGAATCCTATTTGGTATTGAAGTATTTAATCGATTTGGAAACCACCAATACTCCCCTTCTGGCTGACATCACTCTTGAAGCGCTTACAAAAAAATATGGTAAACAACCCGAATTTAATGATCGCTTGCGCCTCATCGGCATGCGCAATAAAGAGCATTTCCAATCTGCTCTTTCTAATTATGATCTGCTAAACCATATCAAAAACGGAAAATTCGTTTTCCACAATGGTGGTTGGGGTGCTGGGCAAATTGTCGATCTCTCTCAAGTGCGCGAACAATTAGCTGTGGAATTTGAAAACGTTGCAGGACGCAAACATATCACCTTTGCCAATGCCTTTAAAACACTTATTCCGCTATCTGACGATAACTTTTTAGCTAGACGTTTTGCCGACGCTGATCGTCTGGAAAAAGAAGCTAAAGAAGACCCTGTAAAAGTCATTAAAATCCTGCTACGCGATGTTGGGCCTAAATCAGCTGCAGAACTCAAAGATGAATTATGTGAACTTGTGATTCCGGAGCCCGATTGGACCAAATGGTGGCAAGGTGCGCGCGCTAAAATCAAAAAAGACACAATTATTGAAACACCTACAAATATTAAAAATGCCTTCCGTCTTAGGAAAACAGAAGTTACGCATGAAGAACGTTTACAAAAGGCCATGCATAATAAAATAAACTTTGAAGAAGTGCTCCAAACATCTTATAATTTTGTGCGCGATCTTCCAAATATGTTGAAAAAACCTGAAGTTAAAAACTCGTTAAAGGCACAAATTCTTGCCTTATTAAACGACCCCGCTCTTACAAAAGCACAGGAACTACAGACATTAATTTTCTTGGATAATCATTTTTCCCATATCGTTGAAGACAGACCTTTAGCCTACTTTATCAAAAACTTGAAAAATGTTGAAGAAACAATCAATGCCGTAGAAATTATCGCCTTTAAGAAACGTGCTTTAACGTTAGTACGGGAAAATCGCTCGGATTGGGATGAACTTTTCCTTTCGCTCTTATTCAGTGTCCAGCAAGGCACATTGCGGGACTATATCATTAAAGAATTAAATCAAGGCGACTCCAGAAATGGACTTATCGACGCTCTAAAAGGCTTACTAAAAGACCCCGAAAAACACCCAGAGCTCTTCGTTTGGTTCTTCCAAAAAATTGTATCTAAAGGGCATGAAGATTTACCTTTCTCCGATAAAGAAGGTCAATGTTTGTTCTTTGAAGCATTCCTAATCCTCTATAGCATTATCGAAAGTAAGCCTGAATACCGCGAATTAATCAAAAAAATGAATCTTATGTTGTCCGGCAAGCGCTTTGCCGTCGTCCGCTATATTATCGAAGGAACAAAAATCGAATTCCTTAAGGAATTTCTCCTCCTTGTCTCTAAATGTCAAACTCTTACTGATCACGATGTTAAAATTTTGCGTTCTTTAGCCGAAGTGGTCCATCCCACCCTCGCCTCAGCAAAATCTCGCAAAAATGCTCACACCGATGGCAACATTATCTGGACAACTGAAGCGGGGTATCTCAAAACTCAAGAACGCGCCCGACAGATCGGCACCATCGATATCCTTGAAAATGCCCGCGAAATCGAAGCCGCACGTGCTTTAGGTGACTTAAGAGAAAATTCCGAATATAAATTTGCATTGGAAAAACGTTCCCGCCTTCAAAGTGAACTAAAAACACTTTCTGATTTACTCGGCCACGCTCGCCTCATCACTCCTAATGATATTCATGCTAATGAAGTCGGAGTTGGAAGCGTTGTAAATGTCGTCGATACTAAAGGCTCACATTTTGTTTATAGCGTTTTAGGACCGTGGGATGCCGATGCCGATTCGAATATCCTCTCCTTCCAATCCAAACTTGCCCAAACTATTCTCGGCTTGAAGATAGGAGAAACCTTTGAATTTCGCGGTGAAGAGTTTAAAATTGTAAGTTTTAAAAGCTATCTTGATAAATAAAAATTTAAAAAGAGAGCTCTATGGAAATTGTCATTGCTAGCAATAACCTTCATAAAATTCGCGAGTTTCGCGGCCTGCTTAAAGGTTTTAAGTCGATAGACTTGCTTTCTTTGGTCAATTTCCCTAGTTATCTTGCACCGCCTGAAGATGGCAAAACCTTTCAAGACAATGCCATTCGCAAAGCAGAGCATGCCGCCAAGGAACTTAACAAGTGGGTGCTCGCTGACGACTCAGGTCTAGTTGTTCCAGCTTTAAATGGATCCCCTGGGGTGAATTCGCGAAGATATGCCGGTGAAGAAGCCACTGATAGTGAAAATCGTTACAAACTTCTCGAGGCTATGCTCCAACTTAAAAGCTCTCAGCGTTCCGCATATTTTGAATGCTGCCTGGCATTAGCCTCTCCTAACGGGTTGAAAAAGTGCGTAACTGGGCTGGTTGAAGGAGTTATTCTATTGGAAGAAAAAGGCCGCAATGGATTTGGTTATGATTCCTTGTTCGTTAAATACGAATATGATAAATCATTTGCAGAGCTCGAAGAAGCTACAAAAAACCGCATTTCACATCGTCATAAGGCATTTGAAAAACTGACCCCTACCCTGGAATCTCTCGAGTCGTAAATTTTTATGCATTACTTCATCGACGGCTATAATTTAATGTTCCGCGTCTCGCGGGCCGAAGGTGTCCTCCAAAAACGTCGTGAAGAAATTATTCAAGATCTTGAAGTTAAAATCAATGCCCTCGATCTTAATGTAACCCTGGTTTTCGATTCCCAGTATCAAAATAGCGAAAGTTCACGCTCCCACATTCTGCGTCTTGAAGTATTATTCACCAACGTCGGAGAAACGGCTGATGAATTTATTTTGCAAGCACTTAAAGAGGACACTAGACCAAATTTACAGACAGTGGTGACTTGTGATAAAAAGCTGGCTTGGTTGGCACGTCGTCGTCATGCCCATACTGAGACAGTCGAAGAATTTATAAGTTTTCTAAATCGGCGCTACAAAAATAAATTGCAGCCAAAGAAAATTCCACTTAAATTAATTCCGTCAATTGTCCCAAAAAAACTTTCTACGACCCCGGATCTCTCAAAATCTTCTCCAGAAGATTGCTTTGATTTTTATTTAAATCAATTTCAAAGCTCCTACACTTCGCTCGTTGAAGAAAAAAATTCTAAAAAAGAAGCCAAAAAATTAAAGGCGGGAGCTTCTTCTTCAACCAAAAAAAAACGCAAAGCAACGGCTGCTCCAAAGGCAGACGACCCCTCTATAATGCAACGTTGGCTTACAGCCTTCCATCGCGATATTGATGAAGATGAAAAATTAAATCATTTTTAAAGGATCTACCAAAAGATCAAACTCTTCGGCCGAAATCAACTTTAATTTAAGACAAGCCTCTTTTAGCGTAATATCTTCTTCAAATGCTAAATGCGCCACCTTAGCAGCATGGTCATAACCTATCTTTGAATTAAGCGCTGTGACAAGCATTAAGGAGCGTTCCACGTATTTTTTGATTTGTTTTTCATTCACTATAATGCCCACAATCATAAAATCCGTAAATCCATGGCTAGCATCCGTCAATAGCGATATGGAATTTAACAAATTATGAATGATTAAAGGCTTAAATACATTTAATTCAAAATTTCCTTGGGATCCGGCAATAGTTATTCCTAAGTCATTGGCAATAACTTGTACACAAACCATGGTCATCGCTTCACATTGGGTGGGATTAACTTTTCCTGGCATGATAGATGAGCCTGGTTCATTTTCAGGTAAAAAAAGCTCATTTAAACCACAACGTGGACCAGATCCCATCCAACGAATATCATTGGCAATCTTCAATAATGTGGCCGCTAACGTTTTTAAGACTCCACTCACAAATACGAGGGGATCGTGCGATGCTAATGCTGCAAATTTGTTAGGGGCAGAGATAAAAGGCAGATGTGTGTAATGAGCTATCTCTACCGCCATAAGTTCCCCAAAGCGCGGTGGCGCATTTAGACCTGTACCAACAGCTGTTCCGCCAATAGCCAAAGGATACAGCTCACTCAAACTATTTTCCAATCTTCTTATATCATCATCCAACTGGGCTACGTATCCAGAAAATTCCTGACCTAACGAAAGAGGCACAGCATCCATTAAATGGGTGCGCCCTATTTTGATAATGTACTTAAATGCCTCCATCTTACTACACAAAGCATTTCTCATTTTGCGAATCGCCGGAAGTAAGCGGGAATCTATCTCTTCTGCCGCAGCAATGTGCATCGCTGTTGGAAAAACATCGTTTGAAGATTGGCTTTTATTGACGTCATCATTTGGGTGAATTGGAATTTTACTGCCTAATTCTCCGCCGGCTAATTCAATCCCTCGATTGGCAATCACTTCATTAATATTCATATTCGTTTGCGTACCGCTACCCGTCTGCCAAATTCTTAAAGGAAAATGATCATCTAATTTGCCATCAATGACTTCATTAGCAGCCTGATCAATCAAGTGGGCTTTATCCGGAGAAAGTTTTCCAAGCTTTTGATTAACTTGGGCCGAAGCTTTTTTAATTAGTCCTAAAGCGCGAATTACGCTTTTTGGTACCACTTCTTCGCCAATCGGAAAATAAATCAATGAACGGGCTGTCTGAGCACCATAATAGCTTTCCAACGGCACTTCAATTTCACCCATGCTATCACGCTCTAACCGAGTTCCCTTTTTTGCTGTCATTGTCGTACTTTTTTCCTTTTAAAATTTATTTCACCAATTGGCGCTATGCATCTTAACTGACGTTAATAAAAAAATATTTATTCCACAATAAAGCATTGTTATCTTTTTTCATATATCGTTAAATTTAAACAAGTTATGTTAAAATTCTTTATGTTTTATTTTACCTTTAAAGAATCTTAATATTGAGTTTATGAAATCTTAATACTAATTGTGGATCTTGTTAAAAGAGCCAAATAATTAAAATAGGAGATAAAAGAATGGCAATATCAATGGAAAGGATACCAACAGGTATCAATACACCTCATTTATGTGAAGATTTAAACTCAGTTGAAAAATTAAAGAATGACATAAGAGTATTAAAATCCACGGAAGCGCAGTGGCAATCTCAGGAAGTCACCTATGGCGACAAGTTAAGATCTCTGGGTGGACGGAATATACACCACCTTTCATGTGTGGAGATTCCTGTAACTAATGATAAAGCTACGTTGCAGCGTTGTAAGAGATTATTAAAGGATAATATCAAATTCAAAGAAAACAATGTTCACGGATTAATTTTCAGAATCAACGATTTGCGTGCAAGCCACTCAATGGAGCCTATTAATCATTCGAGAGTGGTTTTTCAAGAATCTCCTGATGAATTAATAGCAGCAAAAGTGTTAGTGGTTGGCATTGCAGCGATAATTGCTGCACCAGCCATTCTTCCAGTAGCAGGTACTCTATTATCCTTAGCAGCCATTTCAGCTATTGCCGGAAGAACTATAATCTTAGGAGGCCTTGGAATTGCTTTGGTAACTACAGCTATTACGGCAAGCATAGTATCTGGAGCAGTTGCCCCTTTGTTTTTAGCCGGCACAATCTGCATGTTGATGTAAGCACGATGAACCCAGGTCTGCAGTTGCCCTTGTAGGGCTTCCTTTAGCCTGGGCTCGTTTAGAGCCGCACTTCTAGTGCTGACAGAAAATAGAAGGAAATAGATTATTTGTATTTGGCGAAGCCCCTGGAGTGCGTCGGCTATGCCGCGCTCTTTAATTCAGGAGGTCCGTTGAAGTGGAATACAGTCATTTCGAAATAAAGATTTTAGCCTTTAACCCCTTTTGTAATATCCTAGAACACTTAGAG
>JACDGH010000312.1 GCA_013815395.1 Parachlamydiaceae bacterium | reverse complement strand
AAGCTACACAAAGCTAGCAAGCTTGGCCACGCCTTCACAGCATCTTTCACGACATCTTCTCCAAAATAGACCAACCCTTGCAGCGCTACTCTTTCGAGTCGACCAATCAATTTAACGTGCACTCCAAGCGGAGTAACTAGATTTAGAGCTGGCATTTCCCAACAGAGGCCCTGACACATAGGGGAAAGAAAACGGTCGCTGAATTCAAGAGCAAAAACATCACCTGTGCTTACACCGTGCATATGCAGATTAGATGTTAAAGATTCCACTTCTTTTCTAATTTTTTCTGCGCCAATTTCCCTAAAAGGACCAGAAGGCAATCTTCCTACTTTTTCTGCGCGCATTAGAGTTTGCGGTACACTTGAAAATAAGGCCTCTCGTGATATCATGGCAGTATTTAAATGCGACAGCTGCCATTCTTCATTACAAGGCAGTGCTCGATCTTCTTCTTTCTCCAAATAGATGCCCAATGACTTATTAAAATATGTTTTTAAAGGATTGCGTGCAAATGCTGTAAGCTCGCTTAAATCTACGATAACATCATTAGGATTTCCATCCATTGGTAGATTCGATCCAGTAAATGCCGAGATGAATTGATGCTGGTTCTGTTTATCGGACTTATAGTGGGACTGTGCAGCCGCAAAATGCGCCTTCACATAGCTTCTCTGAGTGAATCCCATTGTGAAATACCTTTTATCAAAAGGCATTAAGGCATGATGCACAGTGCAACTTTGCGAAATCAAACCCGAAGGTAGTCGGTAATTTTTATCTAAATACCCAAGTAGCTCAGTAATTAATAATGAGGGTGATTGCTTTTTAGTATCCCCTTTGACCTGTGATATATAACTCAACAAGAAATAGCGCCTTGCCGACAAGATAGCTTCCAAAAATAAATACCTATCGAAATCAACTTGAGAAGGGAAATAATCAGCATCGGAATTGTGCAACAAACAATTAAGTTTAGCCTCTTCATCTGCTCGCGGAAAGGCCCCGTCATTCATACCCATTAAGACAATGATCTTGCCGGGAATAGAACGCATAGGCAGCAAAGAACAAAAACGTATCGCTTGCAGATGAGATTCTCGATGGTTCACTGTCTTTTTATTTAAAGCTTGCTCTAGTTGTAATTGGATCGAATGAAAGTCAAATACGGCATCTTCGATCTGTGGCAGCACTTTTTCAAAAGCATCTATTTGCTGGATTAACTCCTGATAACCTGTGTGATCATCTTCAGCTACATTGACCGAAAAATATGTATCACATAGGCATTTAAGGTAAAGCGACCACTCTTTAGCCGTTAACTTAGTGCCGTCACTTAAAGGACGCAAATCTTCTAATAAAGAGCGCAATAGATGAATTATTCTTCCCAAAAGTTCGCTTTGCGTCGCTTCTATCCGTTCAATCGGAAGATAAATGCTTTCTGTGATAACCGCCTGATTTTTTCCAGAAAACATTGCCAAGCCTTCTAAGAGTCTCCCCAAACCGTAATCCCAAGTTCCATCCCCACTGCCTTCGAACATTTCCTTACTGCAATGATCCCGCTCCAATAGCTGATTCCGATGAAGATAATCCCTACCCCATCGAATGCCGGCCATCTTGATCCACTTGCGCAATACTTGCACATCTTCCCATGACAATCGCTGTCTTTCCTGAAAGGCTTCATATTCAAAGAGTCTAAGCAAGGAGGCAGCATCCCAACGACATAGAGGTAATTGTAACAAATGTAAAAATGCTTGCACAAAAGAATTTTGCGCAGGCATTTCTAAATCCATAATCTGATAATCCACTGCGCTGTTAGGCGCGCCGAACACACTGCGAATAAATGGGGCATATTCCGCAATATTAGGGGCCATGACAATCACATCCCTTGATAGAAGAGGAAACTCATCTAGACGATGTTTATCTAAAATCCCTAAAATGGCATTATAAATTGCCTCAACTTCACGCATCGGCTTTGGAGCGATATGCACTTGAATACTGCCATCATATTCGCTAAAGTCAATTGGATCGCTTTCTTCAGGATTTCTCAGAAGGACAATGTCAGATTGCACTGCTTCTAGTAAGGTGAAGAAATGCGAGCTTTCATATAAAAGTAACTCGTCATCCAGCAAATCACTGTAACCCTCACATCCCGTGATAGTGACTGGTAAAGCATATTTTTCGATAGTGACTACAGGGGTTTCTTCAATTTGGCGGGTCATTTCCCGGCCTAATTTGCCAAAATTTGCGAGTAAAGGATTATTATCTCTTAAATACCCATCCAAATCTTGTTGTTGACCTTGCCCTATGCCTCGTTTTTGCCAATAGGCCTTCAATCTAACCCCTTCCTTATCTGATAATAAATCTGTCCAAAATTTCTGGCAGGGTGAAATTAAATAGTATTTTACTGGAAGATGTTCAGAAATTTTCATTAAAAAACGATGATGCACCGGTGCTAAATAACTTAAACCAAAGAGATGCACTTGCAACTCAGCAGCTGGAGGAAAATGTTCAACAGTGAAAGTCTCAAATTTGCGATAGGGGTAATTCCACATCTTATACAAGTCTTCCATGCGTATCCACAGGGCTTGTTGCCAATCTATCGCTATTGTATTATTCCACTTTTCAATGATTTTCCCACCAAAAACTCCATAATTCAAAAAATAGCGCGCCAGCTTTCCAGCTAAGGCTGACATGCGTTTGGCCGCACGCTGAGAAGTAGCTAATTGATCCGGACTTATACCCAAATAATTCAAAAGGGGTTTCCACACTTCTTGCTCCTGCCGTGTAAAATCGGCAAAAGCTTGCACAACCTTATTCATTTCCTGCTCCAAAGCCAAACTTAAATTAAGCTCAGACGGCTCAAAGCAGGGGGATTCGGACTTTTGGGGATTTAAAGTGAGTAGTAGC
>JACDGH010000311.1 GCA_013815395.1 Parachlamydiaceae bacterium | reverse complement strand
CTCCTGGTTGTTGGGTTATGACAAACAACAACTTAAAGGGTGAGCTCTCTTTCTTCAATCACCTCTCTAACTCCATAGTAACTCCAAAGGCTTCGCCAAAGGCAAATGACCTAGTTTCAGCTATTTCCTGGTTAATTTAAGTAAAAATATCCTCTAAGCCTTTTCTGTTTTTCGTTTGGTGTGATTTGTAATAAGCAGCTAGAAAACCTCTTTAGCTGAAATTTTTAGTATTAAAGGCAAGAATTTAATCTCATTTATTCTTATTATTATACTTCACATACATTATTGGCAGAGCAAGGACCATCCAACCCAACGACATCTCAGGTTTCCAAGTAATATTGCAAGGTAAAGGGTTAGAAGTAAGTTTATTTAGAATACAGTAACCTGTATCTGGCAATAGTTGGTGCATTACAAGATCTGTCATAAAAAAACTAACTGCAGTGGCTATGACAGTGTTAGTTTTAGAAGCTACGAATTTGTAGACCGGTCTAGAAAAATATTTACACTGTGGTAACTTTTTATAACCAGAAGACGCCTCTGTGTAACCAGATAAACCACCGTATATAAACAGTGATGTAGAAGTAAATGCCACACCTGTTGAAATATAAATCGCCATTGCTCCTCACTATGAAAATATTAATTAATATATTATTATAAGTAATATTTATTAATATAATATAAAGATAGTTTTAATTTCCATATTTATTGTTTTTTTTGTTTAAAAGATAGAAAAAGTTAAGAATAATAATAATCGATTTCCTCATTTTTCTTAGGTCCAATTACTCTCCAATTTAAGCGCAGGGTATAGCGATCAAAATTAATTTGGCCAAAATAAGTGTCTCCTCCACAAAGATGCGAATCAACGGATGACAGGGAATGCTTACCTGATGGAGCTAGATAAAAAAGAAAAACTGGTTGATCTGGACCTCGACGTAAGTGTTCCAATGAAATTACACCAATGTTGCGATCTATAGACCACCTAAAGGTATTGCTAAAACTAAATTCACCACCTTGGATACCCTGCCAAGTTCCCTTTTCACTAAAAATCAGTCTGTTATGTCCATCTTTAGTTATGATCACCTCGCCTTTTCCTTTTCCATTCCACCCATTTTCTTCTTTCGATTTCGTCTTCGCATGGAAAGTGAGCTGGGTTACACCTAAGAGTTTTTCCCAAAAAGCTAGAAGGATTTTGGTTGTATTTTCTTGAGGAACTGATAATTTTCTAAGGTCTTCTTTTACCACATAATATTCCTTCTTCTCGTGAGCCGGTAGTAAGGTGTAAGCTTTTTTTAGCAACTGCTCAACCTCATGGATTAGGGGATAAGAGGGGTTAAATTGATAAAGCCGCGTTTTCCCTTCATAATAGCTTGTGATGAGTCCACCTTTTTCCAAGCGACTCAATGCCTTTTGAATCGGAGTAAGGGCGGTTGCAAGTGCTCGATGCAGTTGAGTTCCATAACATTTTCCGTTCACAAACAGGAATATGAGAATTCTTTGGATGTTTTTATTGCCACAGAGTCCTTCTAGCATAAAAAAATTAACCTTCTTTTGAATTAACATAACCTATTTTATAGTTTTCGATAAAATCATCTTGAATCTCGAAAAATCACCTAAATACTCAATTTATAACCCTATGTGTATTTTTTATAAACCATTTTCTAGTTTTATAGAGTGTGCAAGTGTAAGTTTTTCCATTGAAAAAGCTAAAAAAACGATCTAAAATGCCTTTGAAATTAAAAAAAGGGGATTTGAATGTCAATAAAGCATGATTGGACTATCCAAGAGTTAGAAGAATTTTATAACCTACCTCTTCTTGAACTCATAGTAAAATCCAATATTCTTCATAACCAGCTCAACAATCAAGGCGAAATTCAAGTTTGCAGTCTAATTTCCATTAAAACGGGGGGGTGTCCAGAAGACTGCAAATATTGTGCTCAATCATCTCGTTATCAAACTTCTGTCACAGCTCAACCAATGATGCAATATGAAACTGTTATAAATGAAGCTAAAAAGGCAATAAAACGAGGCGCAACTAGGGTTTGCCTTGGAGCTGCTTGGAGGGAAATACGCGATGGCAAGCAATTTGATGAAGTCCTCAAAATGATTAAGGGAATCACAAGTTTAGGAATAGAAGTGTGTTGTACCTTAGGAATGCTCAAAGAGCACCAAGCACAACGACTTAAAGAAGCGGGATTGTATGCCTACAATCACAATCTGGATTCTTCTGAAAAATTTTATAAGACCATTATTACTTCAAGATCCTATCAAGACCGAATAGATACTTTGGATATCGTTCAAAAAACAAATTTAAGTGTATGCTGCGGTGGCATATTGGGAATGGGGGAAGATTCCTTAGATCGATTGGAACTCCTCCTTACTTTATGCAGGCGAAACCCGCATCCCGATTCTGTCCCTATTAATAGGCTAAGTCAAATTCCTGGAACTCCTCTTGAAGATCAACCAAAAATTTCCATTTGGGAAATAATTCGAATGATTGCTGTGGCGCGAATTGTTCTCCCAGCCACCATGATTCGACTATCATGTGGTCGTGTGGAGATGTCTTATGAACAGCAAGCTCTATGCTTTTTAGCGGGTGCTAATTCAATTTTTGCAGGCGAGAAACTTTTGACAGTGGCAAACAATTCTTGGGATAAGGATGAGGAAATGTTTGAAATTCTAGGTCTTAAAAAGCGACCTGCATTCGCAAAGGGTGCTCTAAAATGACATTACTTATAGAAAAAAGATTGCAGCAACGAAAACATCTTGGAAATTTGCGAAATTTACAAATCGTGCCGTACCGTATTGACTTTTCCTCAAATGACTATTTAGGCCTTGCCCGTTCTTCTCAGTTAGCTACTTTCATTTTTGAGGAATGGCAAATGCATTTAAG
>JACDGH010000310.1 GCA_013815395.1 Parachlamydiaceae bacterium | reverse complement strand
CTCTATTACCGCTCAGAATTAGAATTAACTATTTAGAAACTTTTGGCCAGATCTTATCAGCCAATAAAGAGAATTTGACAAAAGCGATTTCTCAGGAGACTGGTAAGCCGCTTTGGGATGCTGCAGGCGAAGTGACCGCTATGCTTAATAAAATAAACATATCTTTTGAAGCTTATGCATTGCGTTGTCCCGAGCTAACCAAAAAGCAATCTCAAGGGATATCTATCACTCGCCATAAACCGCATGGTGTTCTGGCTGTATTTGGTCCCTACAATTTCCCTGGCCATCTCCCCAATGGACATATCATTCCCGCCCTGCTGGCAGGAAATACAATTGTTTTTAAACCGAGCGAGCAAACGCCCTATGTGGCTGAATTACTAATGGGCTATTGGCGCGAAAGTGGCCTACCCAAAGGTGTAATTAATTTAGTTCAGGGGGGTAAAACTACCGGAAAATTGGTCGCTGAACATACCGAAATTGACGGCCTGCTATTTACGGGCAGTTGGCAAACCGGCAAACTTTTAGCCGAACAGTTTGCAAAATTTCCTCAGAAAATCCTTGCTCTTGAAATGGGTGGAAACAATCCTTTAGTTATAAGTAATATTTCAGATGTAAAAATAGCTGCGCACCTCACTATATTATCAGCATTCCTTAGTTCTGGTCAGCGCTGCACCTGTGCTAGACGCTTGATTATTTTTCCTACCGAGCAAAGCGATGCGTTTATCGATGAATTGATTCGCATGACGCAATCCATTGTAGTAGGCGCCTATGATGATATCCCTGAACCATTCATGGGTCCAATCATTTCTTCTACTACCGCTGAAAAATTGATCGAACAGCAAAAGGAGCTTTTAGAGCTTGGGGGAAGGTCTTTAATTCCAATGTCGCGACTAACACGCAGCCCTGCATATCTTACCCCCGGCATCATTGATATGACCCATGCTGAAGAGCGCCCTGATCAGGAATTATTTGGCCCATTGTTGCAAATCATACGCGTTAAAAATTTTAAAGCAGCCCTCATAGAGGCCAATCGCACAGCCTATGGCTTAACTGCCGGAATATTTACAGATAGTGCAGAGGAGTATCAAGAGTTTTACAGGCAAATCAAGGCAGGCGTGATTAATTGGAATGTACAATTGACGGGGGCAAGCAGTGCTGCTCCTTTCGGGGGCATCGGCAAAAGCGGCAATCATCGCCCCAGTGCTCTTTATGCAGCTGATTACTGCGCCCATCCCGTAGCTTCACTTGAAAATCCATTCTTAAAATCCTCTAATATAATATTACCAGGAATTTCTGTATGACATTCGAAGTGAATTTTGATAGCATTGTCGGTCCTACTCATAGCTACAGCGGCTTATCATATGGAAATATTGCTTCGCATGAAAATAGAAGATCTATTTCAAATCCGAAAGAAGCGGCATTGCAAGGACTTGAAAAAATGAAGTTTTTTGCCGATCTAGGCGTCTTACAAGCCGTATTTCCACCTCATGAACGTCCCCATATCCCAACGCTGCGCGCCTTAGGCTTTGGCAATACTGAAAGCGGCATTATAAAAAGCGCCTATGAGCAGGCTCCGGAAATACTCAACGCTACTTCATCGGCAGCATATATGTGGGCAGCCAATGCTGCTACAGTATGTCCTTCTATAGACAGTATTGACAACCACCTCCATTTCACGGCCGCCAATCTTTCGAGTAAATTTCACCGTTCAATTGAACATATCACCACTGAAAAAATTTTAAAATTGATTTTCAAGGATCCTGTTTATTTCAAACATCATGCAGCCCTACCCCCGGGCAACCACTTTGCAGATGAAGGGGCTGCTAATCATCTGCGCTTTTGCAAGAATCATGGCAGCCCAGGCGTGCAACTATTTGTATTCGGTTATCACGCTTTTAGATCCAATCCTTTAGCCTCAAAGCTTTTCCCAGCTCGCCAATCTTCTGAAGCGTCTAGCGCTATTGCCCGTCTGCATCGCTTATTTCCTGAAAGAACGCTATTTGTTCAGCAAAATCCGGATGCCATTGATACCGGGGCTTTCCATAATGATGTGGTATCCGTGGCAAACGACAATTTCTTCCTTTTTCACGAAAAGGCGTTTATTGGTAAGGATGCGCTCATTGAAGAAATTCGACGCAATGTAGCCATAAATTGCGAAATTGATATGATTTTTAATGAGGTCAAAGAAAATGAAATCCCTCTTAAAGAGGCTATTAACTCTTACTTTTTTAATTCTCAAATCATCACTCTGCCTACAGGTGAAATGTGCATGCTGGCGCCCATTGAATGTCAAGAAAGTGAACCCGTTAAAAAATACATCGACGAGATGCTGCTTGCCAAGCAAAACCCTATCTCTCAGGTCCATTTTTTAAATCTCCGTCAAAGCATGCGCAATGGCGGTGGCCCGGCCTGCTTACGTTTAAAAGTTGTCATGACAGAAAAAGAACTCAATGCAGCACACCCCTATGTTTTTCTTAACGACAGACTTTATCAAAAATTGCATGACTGGATATGCAAACATTATCGAGATAAATTAGAGCCCAAAGATTTTAGCGACCCTCAATTGCTGTTAGAATCGAAAAACGCTTTGGATGAATTAACAAAAATTTTGCATTTAGGTGCATTTTACAATTTTCAAATACTTTAATATTTTCTAAATAAAAACCAAAGTCTATGAGAATGATATGGAGAAACGCGGGGGCGCTGAGAATTAAAGTTGGTTATCAGTAATTACGAAATGTTCATTGTCTTATTTAGTCAAAAAAGATCGCCGCAAATAAGGTAGTCTGGGCGTCTCGCCCAATGCCGTCAAGTTAAAATAAATTATTGGTTTTTTATTTTTAAAAATTTTATGAAAGTAGGCAAGATAGAGTTTAATCATGGTACTTAAACTTAATTTGCACATGGTATTTGCA
>JACDGH010000041.1 GCA_013815395.1 Parachlamydiaceae bacterium | reverse complement strand
AAGTCTTATTTGGGCCAAACATTAATTCCAATTTTGATAACACGGGTTTAACCTTTGATGAAGCCTCAAAAATGGTTTTAGAAGATCTTACTATACGTCGAATGATGTATTTTAGAGTGCAGTCCAAGGCAATCAACAGTGTGACACCGCTAGTGATCAGGAATTATTACGAAACCTATGCTAAAGAAAATATACGCGATAATGAATGGGTGTATAATGTCATTTCAATTAGACATCGCGAACCAAAACTAGCTGAGGAAGTAGCCAAGCAAGCCTATAACCTTCTCTCCGTGGATAAAATTCCGCATACTGAGCTAGCATGTAAACTTGCAGAAGTATGGACTTCACCCCGCCGTGCGCCTACGTTGACAATCTCTGAAGAATTTCATAACAAAGAGAAAGAGCTCTCCGATGCTTTTAAATCTACATTAATTACTCTTTCTTCAAATAGCTATAGCCAGCCCACAGCTCAAAAAAGCCGTGCTGACAACTCTACAGCCTACCGTATTTTTTACCTTAAGGAAATGATTCCAGGTGGATCAATGCCTTTTAATGAATTGGAAAATAAAATTAAAGACATCTTAATCGAAAAAGCCATTAGTAAAGAATCGGATGCGTACATGACAAAGCTCCGACAACATTATGACGTACAGGAAACGCAGCTTAAAGAAGTTTTAGCTTCCGACGCCCCTCCTTTTATATTGAAATAAGGATCTGTAAGAAATATGCCCATCTATAAGCCCAGCGAACTACATGAATTTCTTGATGGATTAGGCATTGGACCTAAAAAGGGGTTATCGCAGAATTTCTTGATTGATGGCAATATACTGCGTAAAATTGCTTCATCGGCCAACCTTACATCCGATGACCTAGTTATCGAAATTGGGTCTGGACCAGGGTCGCTAACCGAAGAACTCCTGAAAAATGGCGCACACGTTATTGCTATAGAAAAAGACAATGTACTTGCTAGTGCTTTAGAACGCCTGAAGACAGACGGAAGACGCCTAGATATTTACAATGCTGATGTCCTTACATTTCCCTTCGAAGAAATTCTCGCACCTTTATTAACCGGCGGGCGCAAGGCAAAGGTCATTGCAAACCTGCCCTACCATCTAACAACCCCTATAATTGTGCAGCTCGTTAAATTAAAACATTTATTCTCTTCGCTCATTTTAATGGTTCAGGATGAAGTAGCAAGGAGATTTGTAGCCAAACCTAAAACAAGTACATATAGCTCTTTTACAGTTTTTCTAAATTTTTATAGTAATCCTCACTATTCCTTCACTGTCAGCCGGAACTGTTTTTATCCTTCACCTAAAGTTGATTCTGCAATTGTTTCTATCGAATTAAAAGAACCTCTGCACGTTTCTAATGAAGAGGAGTTTTTTGTCATGACCCGCAGTTCATTTGAGCAGCGGCGTAAAATGTTAAGAGGGTCTTTGCGTGAAATTTATCCACCAGCTTCAATCGAAGCAGCACTAAGCCATATTGGGTGCAGCCCTCAAGCACGCCCCGAGGAACTATCTATCGAGCAATTCATTCAATTATTCGAAAGACTTAATAAAAAAACTTAGGAACCTTTTCTACGCAGTTGCATAGCAAAAAAACCTAAAAATAGCACTATAATTATCGATCCAAAAACCTTTAGATAAGCAGATTTGCCACTTATACCTGAAAAAAAGCTTTTAAGATTATACCAGAAAGTAGCATCGACTGTCTCTAAAGCGTTTAGAGGAATTTGTTTTAAAACTTGACCATCTTCTAGTTGTACACTCAGATGTGCAACAATTGTGCCCTTTTCAATCGGCAAGATTAAAGCATTTTCCCACGTGAGTAGACATTTGACTTTAGGCTCTTCCGCAGGATAATATTCAAGGGTAGCGTTCTCCTTTAGATAGGTAGCGACTAACTGTTTGGCGCCGGGTAATTGCAAAGAAAATTTTTGTGGTCCGCTTTTTAGAAGGACGCGTTGAATTTTGGGTTGACTAAATGCCATTTCAAACATTTTTACCGCGTCTGTAAACATATCTTTGCGGTCTTGAACCTTCAATAAAACAGCGATTAAAGTGCGATTGCCATCCTTCGCAGCTCCCACAAAGGTATTCCTGGCAAGCGCTAAATGACCAGTCTTTACGCCGATTGCTTTTGGATAAAATAGCTTACCTGGTCGTAGCAATAGATTACTTTGAACAAGGGTAGACGCTTCTTGTTTATTTGTTTTAGGTCGCGTATAGCGCACGGTGGAAACTATTTGACGGAATTGAGGGTTTTTTAATGCTTCCCCCGTCAAAATTGCCATGTCATAAGCTGTTGTTTCATGCTTAGGATGGTACAAGCCATGGGGATTTTGAAAAGTGGTCGATAGACAGCCGATCTTTTTAAGATAAACATTAAGTTCTTGGATGAATTGAGGAATGGAACCCCCGCCTACATAATGTGCGATGACATTTGAGGCGTCGTTGCCGGATGCTAACATCATTCCATAAAGCAAATTTCGCAGTGATAGAACTTCACCCTTTTTAATTCCTATGTGAGTTCCCCCATTCACTAAAATATAAGAAGGCGTACTATAATTTGATTTTCTTTTTACATCTTCGGTAACACTTCCCAAGATATCCTGCTCGGCAGTAATTTTAACATCTAGATCGTCGCCCTTTTTTTGCAAAGTGTAAATAGCCGTAGCTATTTTGGTAATGCTCGCAGGGAAATATAAATTTCGAGAATTTTTTTCATAAAGAATTGCTCCTGTGTCGGCGTTCATCAGGATCGCAGCTTCTGCATTAACAGATAAATCGAGTGTTTCGGCAAAAGCAGACAGTGGTAAATAAGTTTCAATCAGCAAATAAGACAAAGCAATCAATAATAAGCGACGCATCATGGTTTTTTACCCTCTTCTAGGTCGTGTATAGCGGCATCTCTATTATCGAATATTCTACCATTTCTCTGTTCATTTTCGATAGATCTTTTTTTACAGTGATTTTGACCCATGACAAAACCTTAAAATGGCGTTGTATGTTTATAAAAAGATAATTGATAATAAAAGTTATTAAATTTTTTTAAATTATTATTGAACTATATTTTCAAAACAAATTATAATAATATTAATTAACAGTGAGGTTTATATGAATCATCCATCTTTATTAGACGCTTGCTTTAAAAAATATGTAAAAAACCTCATTCAGTGGTTACCGGATGGTGTGACTTCTGTTGATTTAGACTTGCTTCATCGTTTAAATTTACTTCATTACTACAATAAAGAGCAAAATGACCCTACTTTAACGCGTTATTTTCACGTCGTGGATTCGGGGGATAAAATCACCTTAGTGAATGAGGAGTTTGTGATTTGGATTGTGCCTGATAAAATAGAGGAAAAGGCCGTGACTTATACCTTAATCGCAATAAATAAAAACGATAATTTGCATCTTGAATTAGCGTTTGTCACTAGCGGCATTTACAATAATTCAAAATTAGTATTGCGCATTCTTGAAAAATATTTATTTGAAATACAAACTACAGAAGATTTTTTAAGCAAGATCAGTTCTTGAATGCAGCGATAATGTACGACAATACCGGGAGAGCGATAGGAACGATACGACGATAAACCATAGAACAATACAACAAATTGAACGATTTAAACGATACAACGATATAAACGATAAGAAATAACGTAAATTTATATTTTCTCTCACTATAAGTACCTAATTATAAGTTTATTGTGGGAGTGTTCAGAATTTTGTGTAAATAAATCTTGAAGGATAAGATCTTGTATCTTTCCTTCAAGAGCAGTGAAGCGGAACTGAAGCGTTAGTGGAAGTGAAGCGGCTAAAATTTACAAAAAATTCTGAACACTCCCGTTATTGTTTATAGTTCATAATCTTATCGTATCTTTCCTATCCTCCCTATCCTCCCTATCCTTCCTATCGTTACTATCGTTACTATCGTTCTATCGTTCCTATCGTTACTATCGTTCTATCGTTCCTATCGTTATATCGTTATTATCGTTCCTACCTTTCATATCCTTCATATCCTTATATCCTTCTTATCCCTCGAATCGTTACAAAGCAAATGGACTAGCCTGCTAGACATAATAGTAGGGCGAAATACATTGTTTCTTAAACTATCGATTCTTCATTTTAACATTAAGTCAAAAATTGGGAATTGCTGTTTATCTTTGCATATTATACGATACGATTTTGTTTTCAAAAACACTTACATAAGTCATTCACAACTCTTTGAGGAGCTATTTTCATGACAGACCGCGATACCCACACAAATCGTTTGATCAATGAAAAGTCTCCGTACCTCTTACAACACTCGCACAACCCTGTTGACTGGTATCCATGGGGTAAAGAAGCTTTTACTGCCGCACGAGAGCAGGATAAACCTATTTTCCTTTCCATAGGCTATGCTACTTGCCACTGGTGCCATGTTATGGAAAAAGAATCATTTGAAAATCAAGAAGTTGCGAATCAAATGAATGAAACATTCATTTGTATTAAAATTGATCGCGAAGAATTACCTGAAGTTGATAGCTTGTATATGGAGTTTGCCCAAAGTATGATGGCAGGGGCTATAGGCTGGCCGTTAAATGTCATTTTAACACCAGAACTTGAACCCTTTTTTGCCGCTACTTACCTTCCACCCCATTCTAAGCACGGCTTAATGGGTCTTATCGATGTGATCGAGCGCATCACCGAAGTTTGGTCTGGAGAAGAAAGAGAAAGCATTATTCAACAGGCAAGTCATATAGTTGAAGCTTTTGCCGATCACGTGCATTTACGAGGCGAGGATCTTCCTCTAAAAGAGCAAATTGATAATACGGCAGAATTGTTATTTAAAATGGCAGATCCTGTTTTTGGTGGCCTAAAAGGCATGCCAAAGTTCCCTATTGGCTATCAATGGAATTTTTTAATGCGTTATTCTTCAGCATCAAAAGAAAGTCGAGCCTTTTTTCTAGTAGAACGCACTTTGGACATGATGCATCGAGGAGGAATCTACGATCATTTAGGGGGTGGGTTTTCACGTTATAGCGTCGACGAAGAATGGCATGTTCCCCATTTTGAAAAGATGCTCTACGATAATGCATTACTTGCTTTTAGCTATTTGGAAGCATGGCAAGTGACTAAACATCCCCTTTACCGCTCAGTTTCAGAAGAAATTTTAAATTATATTCTAAGAGACATGACGCATGCCGAAGGAGGATTTTATTCTGCAGAGGATTCCGATTCTGAAGGTCAAGAAGGTTTGTTTTACACATGGACGGCTGACGAAATAAAGCATATTATGGGCGCTAATGAATCCTCATTATTTCGAGAATTTTATTGCATTACTTCCGAAGGTAATTTCGAATCGCGTAATATTTTATATTCAAAAGTGCGACTCGAAGAATTTGCTACAAGCAAAAATATGGAATCTCAAGACTTAGCTAAACTCTTTAGAGCTCAACGCCAGTTATTATGGAAAGTCAGGGAACAACGGGTTCATCCATTAAAAGATGACAAAATACTTAGCTCTTGGAATGGTCTCATGATCTTTTCCATGGCTGAAGCGGGCGCAGCTTTTGAAGAAAAGCGCTTCACTGAAGCAGCAAAGCGTGCCGCTCAATTTATAAAGAAAAATTTATGGCAAGATGGACAATTACTTCGTCGATGGCGCGATGGAGAAGCCCTATATTCAGCCGGTTTAGATGAATATGCCTTTTTAATTAGGGGGATTTTGAGTCTATTTGAATCAGGTCAAGGGACTGAATGGCTAGATTGGGCCGTAGAGATGACTGCCATTGTTAAGAATCAATTTAAAGTTGATGGTGGAGCTTTTTACCAGACTGACGGTCGCGATCCCAATATTATTTTGAGAAAATGTCAATTTTCAGATGGCGCTGAGCCCTCAGGAAATGCAATTCACTGTGAAAATCTATTGCGACTTTATCAGCTCACTATAGATGAAAATTATTTGCAACAAGCAGAAGATATTCTAAAAGCATCCAAAAAGTTTATCGATGGATATTCCCCTGGCTACTGCTATCATATGTTAAATTTACTTCGTTATTATGATCAACAAAGTATTACAGCAGTTGTTGCCCTAAATTCACAGGAACAACATATTAACGAATTGCAACAATTATTTTACCATCGATTTATGTCCCATCGCGCAATTATTTGGAAAAAAGATAATGATCCTGTTTTAACTCGTTTAATCCCCTTTACCGAAAAGCAAAAAGCGATAGATGGGAAAACGACATTGTATTTATGTCAACATGGAATATGTACAAAACCAATGACTGACTTGTCTGAAATAATAGAAGCTATACATGGAATGTAATAAATAACTTGCACTAATCTAAAAAATAAATAAGACCTATTGTATTAAAACTTAAATTCATATATGATGACATTCCTATCAAATTAATTAGTCACAAGAAGAATTAAATTATGCCTATGTCCATTTTAAAAAAACTTGAAACTGTTCTTGCGACAAACGATTTCCTACTCTTATCCCCATATCACGATCCTGCCTCATGGACCACCATGACTCAGGACGAGCGTGAATTATTAGGACTTCTCCTTGTTAAGCAAGGTGAACATCAGCTAATAAACAATGATGAAAAAGTACTTGAAAGCTTCGAACTAGCTTCCAAAGCGGCCCCCTTTAGCGCACTTGTTTTTTTTCGACAAGCTCTTGCATTCTCTACTCAACATCAAAATATTCGATGTTTAATGGCTGCCAATAATGCGCTTGAAAAAGCAACGCTCCTAGACCCAAAATTCGTAGCTGCTTGGTATGGATGGGGCTGCGTATTGATTGACATTGGTGTTTTTAATAATGACGCCATTTCTTTTTATCAAGCCGATGCAAAATTTATCGAAGCCGATCACTTGGTTCAACAAAACGAATCTTCTCTTCCTGAAAATTTTTTTTGGCAATGGGGCATCTGTTGGCATAAACTAGGAAAACTTTCAGGCGAAGCGGTCGACTTTTTTAAAGCTCTTGCAAAATTTCAAATTGCAGCAGGCTACGAAGGCCACGACAGCTTATTCTGCAATGATTACGGCAATGTTTTAGTTGAAATCGCTTTCCTTGTTGGACGCAATGAACTCCTAATTGAAGCTTTAGAGCAATATAAAATAGCTGTCACACATTCTCCAAATCAGAGTGAGGGCTGGATCAATCTTGGATGTACATATCAAAATTTATTCGAGACCTCTGATTCCGAAGAATATTTTCTTGATGCCAATGAATGCTTTGAGCGTGCTACGAACATAAATGCCAATCATCATCATTCGTGGCTTAAATGGGGTGATCTTTATGCCCATGCCGGCAAACGACTAAGAAATTTGGACTACCTTCAAGAAAGTTTTAGTAAATTTGAAAAAGCCAATTTATGCGACCCTGACAACGCCCTTATTCTCGCACGTTGGAGCGAAGTTCAAATGTTAACAGCCTCCTACACTGACGATTTAGATTTGTTGCGCGAAGCAGAATTAAAGATTTCCAAGTCCATAGAACTTGAACCAGAAATTCCCGTATTTTGGTACATATCCGGAATGTGTTTTAGTGAATTAGGTCGTTACTTTAATGATATCAATTATTTTGAACAAGCAATCATCAAGTTTCAACATTCAATCAGCTTAAATGATACTTATAGTGTTGTCTATCACGGACTTGCACACGCCTTCTACACGATTGGTGAAATGACCGAAAATACAAATATCATAGAGAATTCCCTACTTCATTTTAGCCGTGCCATTGAACTTTCAAATGTTCCAGCACCCCAATGTTGGAATGATTGGGGCGTAGCTTTAATGAAGCTCGGCGAATTTACGAATGAAAAAAAATACATCGAAAGTGCTGTTGAAAAATTTGAAAAAGCGATCGGATACAAATTTAATGAGACCTCAGAAAGAGATATTGAATTGGAATGGCTATACAATTTTGGCTGTGCGATGGATTTTCTTGGAGATTTTCATGAAGAAGCCCTTTATTACGAAAGAGCTATCCAAGTTTTAACGCATGTGCTGCAGATCGAACCTGAATATTCGCATGCGCGTTACAATCTAGCTCTTACCCTCTCTCATTTAGGGGAGTTAAATTCTGATATTGATTGTTTTTTAAAAGCTATTGATCATTTTCAAACTTTGCTTGAGCAGGATGATGAAGACGAATTTGCCTGGAATGATTGGGGGCTCACCTTGACTCACCTAGGTGTACTTACTTTTGACACAACTCACCCTGAATTTAGTAAAGAATATTACGAACATGCGGAAAGAAAATTTTTACATGCCATTGCTCTAGGAAACACGCACGCATTTTATAATATTGCTTGTTTGTATGCGCTAACAAGAAATATGCCTGCAGCCATGCATTATCTTGAACGCGCAGATCATTCAAATGCCTTGCCACCCACAGAAGATGTCATGCATGATGAATGGCTTGATAATATGCGCCATCATGCACCGTTTCGGGCGTTTATTTCCCACTTACTCAATAAACCAGAAAAAGATTAACTTTTGTTAAACCTATACTATATCTAGTACTAGGCATTCTTTAAATGAAAGGAAGGACTTAAAGGACATAAAGAAGGCAAAAGTTTTTTTATAACCTTTGCCTAAAGTCCTTTATGTCCTTTACAGGTAATTGCAAAAGTAAATGGCTGACTTATTAGGGCCGCTTTTATAAGTTTTAGAGGCTATGGGGAAACGCATGGGCGGGGAGGAACGCGGAGACGCAGAGAGCTAACCCCTTAGACATCAGAGAAATAATTAGCATTTAAAATTATAAAATCTTGAAAGATTGTCTTTCACTCTTCTCAGCGTCTCTGCGTTCCTCCCTGCCCCTGCGTTTCCCCATAGCCTCTAAAATGTATAAAGCAGCCCTAAGCTTGCATTTAATTCTGCGATTACCTCTTTAAGTCCTTTATGTCTTCTATTTCTCTTTACGTCCCTTACGTCCTTTGTGTCCTAGTCGGCCCCGATTTATTCATATTCACAAATTAAATAATATTCAAAGTTTTTTAATAAATAAAAGTTAATCAAAAATTAACAAAAAATTTAAATAGAATTAATATTTATTTGTTATATTTATATTATATTTTTCAGAATCAATAAAATTAATTAAACAAAAGGAGTTAATATGAACTTTAACAATTCCATCACAGATCATAATTCACGTCCTATTTATGACAATTTTATTCCTTGTGAGAATAATGCAATAATGAGAATGGCTGCAAAAAAATATGGAAGTTTAGAACAGAAACGTAACTCTCATCGCATTCCGTTAAACCAAAGCAATATTGAAAGATCCTTACCTGAGAAAGGTATTCTTTATAGTATTACAAGTTGTTGGGGTAGTAAAGATAATGATTCTACAACTAATCGAATAAATAAGGCTCGCATAAAACCAGCTGTTTATTTAGCTGTAGGAACTTTTGTATTACTTACTAATGCAGCGCTTTTGGCATTGTATTCAAATCAATAACTTGAAGATTGTAGGCCTCTTTCAAAAACTTGTTGGACTGGTTTTTAAGCAATCAAATTTTTAAAAGATTTTGTAGCAGATTTACAAATGTGCCTATTTTTTTTCTCTAATATTTAATGAAGAAGTTTATAAGATGATATTAAAAGGAGCTCTAAAGCTTCAAATATTCAATAAGATTGCATTGTTGTATTAAAAAAATACCCAAAGAAGGAGTGTATAAGAAACGCCTCTTTGGGTATTTTGCTTTTTATTTAACTTTGCGTTTACGCTCAGTTTCTGTGAGGAACCGCTTGCGCATACGGATGGCGTCAGGCGTCACTTCGATCAGTTCATCATCTTGAATGTAATCGATGGCTTGTTCGAGTGAAAATTTACGCGCAGGAACAAGAACTACGTTCTCATCTTTACCTGAAGCACGCACGTTGGTAAGCTGCTTACCTTTAGTGATGTTGACTAATAGATCACTATCACGGCTATTTTCTCCAACAACCATGCCTTCATAAATTTCTTCACCAGCACCGACAAATAATGTTCCACGTTCTTGTAAATTAAAGCAAGAATAGTCGCTTGTCTTACCAGGACACATCGAAACAAGCACGCCCCTTAATCTACCTGGTATCGTTCCTCTCCAAGGAGCAAATTCTTCGAAGATAGAAGTTAAAATTCCTAAACCTCGAGTAATGGTTAGAAATTCATTGCGATACCCCATTAGGCCGCGTGTCGGCATTATGAATTCTAAACTTGTGATGTTATGTTCATTTGTACTCAGATGTTGCATTTCTCCTTTACGACGAGAAAGCTCTTCGATGACATTACCGGAAAACTCTTGCGGCACATCAATATGCACTCTCTCAAGAGGCTCACACTTAGCACCATTGATCTCTTTTATAATAACGCGTGGCTTCGAAACGCTAAATTCGTAACCATCACGGCGCATGGCTTCGATAAGCACTGAAAGGTGCAATTCGCCACGACCAGCAACTGTAACTTTATCATCATCAAAATCTTCGATGCGTAAGGAAATATTCGCACGTTTTTCACGATCTAAACGCTCGCGCAGTTTATTCATAGTAACATGTTTACCGCTACGGCCGACGAATGGGCTTGTGTTAACAGTAAGATCGACAGATACAGTGGGTTCATCCAATTTAATTGGGGGTAAACGCACAATATTCTTAGGATCGCAAAGAGTATCGCCAATAGTTACATCAGGAGCACCGGAAACACATACAATATCGCCTACACCAGCTTCTTCCATTTCTACTTTTTGTAGTCCTAGATAGCCTTCAACACGCGTGACAGTAACTTTATTTTGATTACCTTCGGCATCCAAATGAATCAGTTGCTGCCCTTTTCGTACTACACCCTCTAAAATACGGCCACAAGCCTGTCTACCTACAAAATCATCATAAGCAATCGTGGCTGCTTGCATCAAAAAAGGAGAATCGAGACTTCCTTTAGGAGCGTCAACAGCAGATACAATTAATTCGAATAACGGTTTCATATCTACATGTGGATCATTAACATGTTGAATAGCAAAACCAGAAAGACCTGATGCATAGCAATAACGAAAATCTAATTGTTCATCTGTAGCGCCTAACTCGTTAAAGAGGTCGAAAGTAGCATCTAATACAGCATCTGGTCTAGCATGAGGTCTATCGATTTTATTGAGCACAACAATAGGCTTTAATCCCATTTTCAACGACTTAGCAAGCACAAAGCGCGTCTGGGGCATTGGCCCTTCTTGTGCGTCAACGAGCAGTAGAACAGAGTTAACCATTCCCAAAATACGTTCAACTTCACCAGAAAAGTCAGCATGTCCAGGAGTGTCGATGATATTGACTTTATAATCTTCAAAACATACAGAAGTGTGCTTTGCGAAAATAGTAATACCGCGTTCCTTTTCCTGGTCGTATGAATCCATCATACGTTCAGTGGTGGCTTCGTTTTCACGAAAAATGTTAGACTGCTTCAACAAAGCATCCAACATCGTTGTTTTACCATGGTCAATGTGAGCAATGATAGCGATATTTCTTATTTTTTGTGGATGATACATAAACTTGCTTTTGGGTTGGTGTAAAAGAAGATAGGATAATAAAATTTAAATAAAAGCACAACAATAATGTTCATGTTTATGAATATTTATTTAAAACCATTCTTCCATTTTACGCTTGAATTAATAATCTTTTCCCTTTAGGATTTGTTCCAAAACGTTGTCAGGAGGCTGAGTGGAAATTGAATCCAACGAAGAACACGAAGATCTAGAATTTTCCACGTCTACTGGAAATCTTATGGATTCCAAAACGAGTCATCTCGATGATGTGCTTAATGCAAAGCTTGAAAATGCTTTTCATAAACAAACATCTCAAGTGATCTTACATGACGTTGCTAAAATCGCAAGTGAACACGACCCAATCGACCTAGCTTACGCCGTCACGCGCCTCCCCCCTAGCGCCCGCATTGTTGTTTACGACAATCTACCCGATATCAATGCTAAAATTATTTTCATGACCAACACTGGAAGCAATACACGCAGTGCTATTTTCCGCCAGATCAATGATGACGAAATCAAGCGACTCATCGAACGGATGCCTCCAGATGAAGCCGTTTGGATTATGGATGATATGTCCGATAGAAGATTCAAACGCATTTTAGAGCAGCTCGATCCCAAAAAAGCTACTCGCATACGCGATTTACAGAAACACGACAGGCATAGCGCGGGCCGCTTGATGACGAATGAATTCTTTGCTTTTCATATGAACACGACGATCGGAGAAGTTGCTGCTGCTATCAGAGATAATCCCGGCATAGAACTCACTCGCCGCGTTTTTGTACTTAATGATGATAATTCTCTCGCAGGATTTGTTCCTGGACGCAACCTCATTATTAATCCTGAATATCTACCTTTACGCCAAGTGATGCGCTCCATTTTACATAAGGTCACCCCTGAAGATTCTCGCGATGAAGTGGTTGACTTAGTAGAAAGATACAAAATTCCCGCTCTACCTGTTGTGGATGAAGAAGATCATCTCATTGGCGTCATTACTTATGAAGATGTGGTTGAAGCGATGGAAGACATCGCTGATGAGACGATCGCTAACATAGCTGGTACTGCAGAGAATGTCAGTGAAGAGGCCCCTGTCTATCAGCGCTTTATCTTAAGAGCTCCTTGGCTGTTTGTGACGTTGCTTGCTGGGCTCATCACGGCAACAACCATGGCGCATTTTAAAGACAGCTCTTGGTTTGCCATAGTTCCCTTTTTTGTGCCATTAATTGCAGGTATGTCAGGCAATGTAGGCATTCAATGCAGTACCATTTTAGTACGAGGGATGTCTACAGGTAGCCTTTCAACCCGTTCTCGAGGTCTTGCGATCAGGAAAGAGTTGGTGATCGGCTTATTGATTGGACTTTCCTTTGGAGTTTTTTGTGGATTTGCTGTCTATCTATTGAATCATTATGGAATCCATCAAGTCGGGGGAGATCCCTTAGCCTTGGGAGCCACAGTAAGTTTGGGGCTTTTAGGCGCCTGTTTGATGGCAACAGTACTCGGCTCATTATCGCCTTTTTTCTTTGCGCGCTTCGGCATCGATCCTGCTGTGGCATCTGGACCAATCGTGACTGCTTGCAATGATGTTTTATCTACTTTAATGTTTTTCCTAGTTGCCCGCATCGTGTTCCCCTTATTTGCCTGAACATATAATTAGGTTATTGAATGAGCGATCTAAGAAAACTAAGTATTCGTGAATTTTTTTCCTTGTTAGGGTTAAATTTTGTGGTTCAAGTAAGAAACTTGTTCGAACTCTTTAAGGTGGCCTTTAAGTACTATTCCAACTTCGAATTTTTCAAAGCAGACCTTTCTTTAAGACTCATGTATCTATTTCACAACCCCTTTTCAATAAGCAAGCGTTTCCTAATCGCTAAAGGCGAAAGCAATATTTATGCTTATGGGGAAACCCCACTCACTACTTTAGAAAAAATAGTCAAAGAAAGTGATATCACAAAAAAAGATTGTGTTTATGAATTGGGATGTGGCCGTGGCAGAACCTGCTTTTGGCTTCGTAGCTTCATCGGATGTAAAGTGGTGGGTATCGAAATGGTGCCGGAATTCGTAGACAGAGCCAAGCGAATCACAAAAAAATTAAAGATAAGCAATTTACAATTTGAACTAAACGATATATGCACAACTAATTATGATAGCGCCACTGTAATATATTTATATGGGACTTGCTTGGAAGATCACACTATCGGCATTTTAATAGAAAAATTCGCCCAACTTCCAATAGGAACAAAAATTATTACAGTTAGCTACCCTTTAAATGATTTTACAAACAAACCTAACTTCGAAATCATGAAATGTTTTACTGGCAATTTCGCTTGGGGTGAAACTGAAATTTATTTAAATGTGGTTAAAAAGGGAGACTCAAGCAAAATAAAATTTTTTGGTTCAGACTGATGATTACTAAGAAGGAAAACATTTTAGAAGCTAGGGGGAAACGCAGAGTTCCTATGTCGGATTTCAGGTGATTTGAAAAAAAAAGACCCCTCCGTTAAATAGTGTTTTAGATCAACAAAACACTGGAGGGGTAATTATGAGTAATATCATATCTATTGTCTTT
>JACDGH010000309.1 GCA_013815395.1 Parachlamydiaceae bacterium | reverse complement strand
TTACGACAAGATACCGTGTTTTTTTCTTTTTGAAAATTACATATTCCATTTTTATAAAAAAAATACAAATCCCTTTTTTTAAAAGGGATTTGTATAAGTTTTTACTTTAACTTGACGGCATTGGGCGTCTCGCCCTGCTTTCCGCATATCAACGAAACGAAAAACAGAAAACGCGCTTAAAGGTTTTTTACTTAAATTTACCTTCCTAGTATCACCCGGGTTTCCTCATTCTTTAGAAGATTCTTCAGGATAAATTGTAGCCACTACGAATTTCGGATAGTTCATCTAGGAGTTTCCAGAGCGACAATTCAAACCCTGAGTCACATGCAAACATTCTAGCAAGACTTGCTTATAGTAATGCTAAAACGCAATATAATCCAAGAACTTGAATTTTTTGATCGGTCCAGTGAAATGAAGACTATAAAGAGCCTCGACCGAAAAAATTAACTTTATAAACTATATAATTAATAAAATAATAAATATTTACTTTTATTTAATAACAGTATATAATAATAATATATTTAAAATGTAACTACATTACTTTTATAAGTATAACTAATAGGAGTTGTAAATGACATCTTCATTAATAAATTTAAATTCAACATCAGTTATTATTTCAAATAGTTCTCCGAACCACGCTAGCAATGAATTAGCTCGAGGTTTAACTTTAAATAATAAAACAGCACTTTTAGCTCTTTTGTTATTTCCCGGAGTTTCCTCTAATAGCAGTTTAGAATCAGTTAATTTATTTGAGCCATCATGCTCAGTGACAGCATGGATTGCACCAGGTCATGCCTTTCTTAATTTTAACTGTGAAACTATACAGGAGACGGTAGGCTTTTATCCTACAGATAACGCCCTTGGAGAGTTTATTAGTAGAGATCTTCTGCACAGAGAAAATTCAATCGTGCTTGGTATGGGTTTTGCCTTAAATGCAATCAAAGGTGTAACCCCGCTGAGCACTGGAATTCCAAGTTCCTATATTATAGGAAATCCTAGTACTTACAGCACTTCCGGATCAGTTGGCATAACAAGCTTTCCAATAATGACATTGCATCCTCGTCAATTGTCCATGACGGCGGTTATTAAAGATGATACGGATGCATTACGTTTTTGTACTGAAGGTACTGCTTCTTGTTTAAAAGCGTCATTAAATGTCAGCCCAGAAATAGCTAAAAAAACTTATCAAGAAGTTAATTCATTTCGGGAAGCTTTAATTCAAGAGAGCCGTGGGACAAGATCAAAGTATTCTCAAGAAGAATTAAATTTTCATCCCTTTAAAAATAACTGTGTGGACTTCATGCGAAGGATAATGGAAACAACCCAAATAGACTGGAGAAATAAGATGAAACAAAGTTCTTCTCCAAGACTTTTAGATAGAATAATTGGGGTAGCCTGGCATTATTTTAATTTTACATAGTTTTATAATCTTACAAATAATTATTTTTTATTATTTTTATTAGAGGTTCAAGCATGTCTGTGATATTACAACCGCATACAGTATCTAATTATTCTTTATTGAAAAAAGCGGATTCCGCTTTCTCAAGTCCAACTAAAAGGAATTGCTTAAAACATTTAGCCATTCTTTTATTGGCTGGGCAGACTACAGCTTCCAATTCCACTTCTCAAAATTCTCTAAAGAGTTGTGCTTTGACTGCAGTTATCACTTCAGGGCATGGATTTGTGAATTTTGATTGTGGCAAAACATATGAAACCCTCGGTTTTTATCCAAAAAATTTAATCGATAAACCTCAAATGCAAAAAAAAGCTAAACTAGTATTAATACCAATTTCTTCTTTCAGTTACGACTTTCTTCCTCTAACACCTCATCCATTAATCTACAATTCCATGGTAGTGATGAATATTTTTCTTACAATTTCATCTCCCATCACAGGTCAAATTAAAGATGATAAAGAAGATTTAGACTTCTGCATTTTTAAAACTTATAATTGCTTAATGGCAAGAATAACTGTGCCAGAAGAAATCGCAATGCAAGCCTATAATGAAGCTAAATCCCTTCAAAAAGCAGCTTTAGAGTATTCTAATAATCTATCAGCAAAACCTCTATTAAAAGAGATCACATATATATTTTCTAAAAATAACTGCATCGACTTTATGAGTCACATCATGGATATCAGTGGGGAAGATTGGAGAAACCAAATGAAATATAATCAGCCCGTAATGTTCTTTGAGAAAATTTTTGCGATAGCGTGGAATTATTTCCATTGGATTAATAGATAAAACCAAAGATTTTGGTTTCGCTCTATTATTATAGAAATGAAAACTATTATTCATCGCATTAGTTTAAAATTTGGGAATCACTTTTGAAAATTTGTGCTAAGAACCTGGTTACAATTCTTTTCAATTGATTTACCCCTCCTTAATGAGCAATTGCTATTTGCTTATTCTCAAATATATATGTAACATAAGTCCATGAGATCTTTTTTTTCAAAACTTAAAAATCTTCAAGTAGAAACACGGTTTGATCCTCTTTCTAAGAAGATATACAGCGTCGATGCTTCTATCTTTGAGGTGGAACCTTTAGGCGTCGTCCTTCCAAAGAACAAGGAAGATCTCATTCAAACTGTGCAAATTGCTGCTGAATATAATATTGCTGTAATTCCTAGAGGAGCTGCTACAGGTATTACAGGAGGATGCCTTGGCACAGGTCTAATTATCGATATGTCAAAGTTTTTTAACCATGTTTTAGAGATCAACATTGAAGAAGAATACGCTATCTGCCAGCCAGGCGTCGTGCAAGACCGCCTAAATGAAGCTTTAGCTCCTTTCGGCTACTGCCTTGGTCCCGACACCTCCACGGGCAACCGCGCCACTTTAGGTGGAATGCTTGCTAATAATGCCGCTGGTGCCAGATCGCTCCATTATGGGAGGATGGTCGATGCTATTGAATCTGTCGATCTAATAC
>JACDGH010000308.1 GCA_013815395.1 Parachlamydiaceae bacterium | reverse complement strand
TCTGTCAATTGTTTACGACGATAGATTAGGTTTAGAATTGTGATTGAAGTCATTTACACAAAAAAATGGACAGTCTCAATGAACCAAACTTTTTTAAATACACACACAATTTTTTTATATGCTTCACTTTCTAAGTTTTTATTGATTTTGAGATCTTTTTTTTCTTTTCGTTCTAAAGCTCTTCTTGCTTGACGAGAGATTACACCATTTATTATCATTTGTCTCTTCCCATGTAGTTTTTTTTGTGATTAAAAAAAAAGCAATTCCCCTCATAAGGTCTTACTTTTTAATGACATATATAAATTACATGGGTTTTTTTTTCAAAAAAAAAAGCTGTGGGCATATTAAAAAGGTTAAAATAAGTATAAAAAACCGTCTTCAATAGCTTTAAAACCTATTTTCCTTAAGCTTATGCGTATGCCAGTTCCGCGGTTTCAGCAATATTAATATATCCACCCATACCTACGCAGCACTCGCTGTGCTCGTTACAGCTTCAGTATGCGCTACAAAATGAGATAAAAATGAGCAAAAAAGATAGAACCCTGTTATCTTAAACAATCAGCGTTCAGTAATTTAAGAAATCAAAACAAACTTAATGTTTATAACCGTGTTACAGCTCAGCAACATGTTGTGCTCGCATTCACAAAGCCTTCTTTCATTATCCTCTTAACAAATTAGATGCTTTGTAGTAAGCCCCATTACTCCCCAAAACCCTTATTACAATGTTCTCTTAATGAAGCACTCCAAGGATTCGAACAGGCTAAAAGGACTTTTTTTTGAAAAAAAGGCGTTTGATGAGTGCGTCCAAAGAGAATATTCCCGGACCAAATGCAAAAACAATCAAAGCCGTAAGAAAAAAATTGAAGGGAGTTTGTTGTGTAAATGCGACCGGATTACTAAAAATATTGATGAAAACATCATGATGCGCTGTAACCATTGCCACAACCATGACAATCATTAAAGGGATTGATACTAGACGAGAAGCTAAGCCTAATAACAAACATAAGCCCCCAAAACATTCAATCGAAGCTGCAATATAGGCGTTAATTGTAGGAAATGGTATTCCTAAGGCCTGAAAAAAGCTGATGATCGAAGCAATGTTTAAAAATTTTTCCCATCCACCACTAAAAAATTGCCAACCCCAAAATAAGCGCATGCCAAGCAATAAAAATGATAGCAGAAATGTTCCTGCGCGAATCAGCAAAACGTAAAAGTTCTCAATAAATTTAAACATTGGAAAAGCCTCATGTCCTATGGAAAATTATTTAATTCTTAATACAATTTAACCCTTAATACAATTTAACCTTCAATACTTCAATATAAATAATGTTCCCCTTTAAAAGGGCCATCCTTGGAAAGGCCTAGATAATCGGCTTGCTCATCCGTAAGCTTGGTCAGATGCACCCCTAATTTATCCAGATGCAATCGCGCTACTTTCTCATCCAAAATTTTTGGCAGGCGATACACCCCAATATGATGTAGGGTGGTCCACAAAAGAATTTGTGCTAATACCTGATTAGCAAAAGAATTGGACATCACAAATGAGGGATGACCGTTAGCACAACCAAGATTAACTAGTCGCCCTTTTGCCAAAAGAATAATATTCTTATCTTCTTTTTTAAAATAAAAACGATCTACTTGCGGTTTGATCGGAATCTCAACAATGTCTGGATGATTTATTAACCAGTCCACTTCAATCTCACAATCGAAATGGCCTATGTTGCAGACGATAGCATAATTTTTCATTTTTAATAAATGCTCAGAAAGTATCACTTTGGAACAGCCGGTGGCTGTCACAAAAATGTCCCCCAATGGAGCAGCCTCTTCCATTGTCACCACTTGAAAGCCATGCATAGCAGCTTGATAAGCACAAATGGGATCGATTTCTGTAATCAAAACACGCGCGCCACTGCCCACCAATGCCTCGGCACACCCCTTGCCCACATCTCCATAACCGGCAACTACGGCAATTTTTCCGGCAATCATGGTATCGGTTGCCCTTCTAATGCCATCGAGCAAAGATTCACGGCAACCATATAAATTGTCGAATTTTGACTTGGTCACAGAGTCGTTCACATTTATGGCAGGGGCTCCAAGCTTGCCTTGATGCAAGCGCCTTTCTAAATTGCGCACCCCCGTCGTGGTCTCTTCTGATATACCGCGAATCCCTGCTAGCAATTCGGGATGTTGATCATGAACAACATTTGTGAGATCTCCGCCATCATCGATGATCATATTCAAGGGTTCTTTTCCAAACATTAAAGTCTGTTCGATGCACCAATCGTACTCCTCAGTAGTCATCCCTTTCCAGGCAAAGACGGGAATGCCTGCAGCAGCCACGGCGGCGGCGGCATGGTCTTGCGTGGAGTAAATATTGCATGAAGACCAACGTACATCAGCGCCTAATGCACACAATGTCTCTATGAGGACAGCAGTTTGGATGGTCATATGCAAACAACCAGTGATACGAGCTCCCAGCAAAGGACGACTAACTGAAAATTCTTCAACTAATGCCATGAGACCAGGCATTTCAGATTTCGCAATCTCTATTTCAGCCCGTCCCCATTCAGCCAGTTCTTTTCCTCTGCCTGAGAAGGGATCTAAATCATCGACGATTTTATAATCTTTAGCCATGCGTCTCACCAATCAAGTTATTAATTTTGTAGGATGATCTCTATAAATTCATTTACGATTTCTGTTTTTGACTTATGGTATTCATTAGAACGTCTATCCCAATTTCCTCCGCTGCGATAATGAAAGAAGTTATAATTAAGAAGGAACTCAATGTTGTTAGGTTGCATATGATAGAGAAGCTCGACTACAGCATGTTTTTTTTGTCGCGCTGATAGATCTGTCCACTCATTAATGTATTCATTTCCTATGGAATTGAATCGCAGTAAAGGATGCGATGCAAAATAGTGAAAAAGTCCTCCA
>JACDGH010000307.1 GCA_013815395.1 Parachlamydiaceae bacterium | reverse complement strand
GAGACAGACTTGGCTAATTGGGAAAATTTAGTGACCACCAATATCATCCCTGACCAATTACCCGATAATGTTCTCTTTACCGCTCCCCCCTCTCTTCCTTACATGCCCCATCTACCTGTTTTTGCCAAACACCGCCAAATAGAATACAATCGAGAAACCCATGCAGTTGTTGACATCGACCTATTTCATGAAATAGAAAAAATGGTCTTTTTACCTTCGTTCTCACCGGCTGCAAAAAAATCTTTTTCTGACCCCATTTCGCTGTTGATTAGCGGACCGTTAGCTAATAAAAAATTAGTTAATAACCCATTAGAAAAGGACGAACAAAAAAAATTATTTTCAGAAATAAATACCCAATTACCCCAGCATATATTTTATTCTGTACTTGTCGACGAGCAATCAGGGCGCATTTTCTGGCATGAACCTCTACAGAGCATTGAAAATGCTAACATACAATCACTAGCTACTAAGATCCTCTATGAACTACAATTCACTACGACCCCTTCGGCCTTTGTCACTGCTGGACAAGTAGAATTGCATTTTTCCAATCCTCACATGGACTAAATCAATTATGATAGAAGTTTCGCCGACTACAGCACTAATGATTTATCTATGCCTGACTTTATGTCTGCTATTGGGATTGTGGGCGTTTCAGCATTGCCGCTCACGCAAAACAGAAATTCTTCCAATCGAAAGAAATATGCAGACATGTGAATTCTGTCTCTTCACTTATCTGGTAGGGGATACCAAACCGATAACAAAATGCTCTCGCTGCGGCTCCTTTAACCAATATAAAAAATAGTATATTTTATCCGAATGAAAGCTCGATTTCTTGAAACTTACGCATCTGATCGCGAAATTTTGCAGCCTCTTCAAAACGCATTTCCTTAGCTGCGCGTTTCATTTCACTTTCACAATGCTTTATTTTTTTGTTGATCTCTTCAGCAGTCATGTATTCATGAGACTCTTCAGCTACTTTCCATAACATTTCTGCAGCTTCAGGATATGCTTCTTCTTCTTCCTTATCGGGTTGCACAAGCAGTGCGATCTCGCGCTTTGTCGATCTAGGCGTAATCCCATGCTTTTCATTATAAGCTTGTTGGGTAGCGCGGCGTTCATTCGTCACTTCTAAAGTACGCACAATAGCCTTAGTCATTTTATCCGCGTACATGATCACGCGACCTTCCAGGTTACGTGCAGCTCTCCCACAAGTTTGAATCAAAGCTGTCTCACTTCGCAAAAATCCTTCTTTATCGGCATCTAAAATAACAACCAATGACACTTCTGGAATATCAAGACCTTCTCGCAATAAATTGATCCCCACAAGCACATCAAATATCCCATGGCGTAAATCATTGATAATTTGCACTCTTTCAATGGTGTCAATATCTGAATGCAAGTACTTGGCTTTCACATCTAATTCACTCAAATATTTGCTTAATTCCTCGGATAAACGTTTAGTCAGTGTCGTTACTAAAACGCGTCCACCTTTGGCCGTATGATGCCTAATCTCCGCTAAACAATCATCCACCTGCCCTTCAGCCGGCCGTATTTCAATATTCGGATCGAGCAGCCCTGTAGGGCGTATAAGTTGTTCCACAACTTCTCCACCAGCTTCGGCCACTTCCCATGATCCTGGGGTGGCAGATACGTAAATAACGCGATGGAAGAGGCGGTAGCTCTCTTCGAATTTCAAAGGACGATTGTCATAAGCCGAAGGCAAGCGGAAACCAAAATCGACCAAGGCCTGTTTGCGAGCCCGATCGCCATTAAACATTGCATTCAATTGCGGCACACTTTGATGAGATTCATCAATAAAAAGTAGAAAATCTGAGGGGAAGTAGTCGATTAAGCAGGGTGGAGGATCGCCAGGCTTGCGCTGACTAAAGTGACGCGAGTAATTTTCTATGCCTTTGCAAAAGCCCACCTCTTTAATCATTTCAAGATCGTACATTGTGCGTTGTTGAATGCGTTGCAACTCGATAAAATGATTATCTGCTTCAAAAGTTCCCATGCGATCTTTTAATTCAGCTTTTATAGTCTCAATGGCATGCAGTCGCACCTCTTCGGGAGTAACGTGGTGAGAACTCGGATAGATGGTGATGTCTTGGATTCGTTTTTTGACTTTACCTGTCAATGGATCGATCTCACTAATGCGTTCAATATCATCATCGAAAAATTCAACGCGTACAGCTAAATCTTCTTCATAGGCTGGAAAAATTTCAAGCACATCGCCGCGCACACGAAACGTGGATCGAGAAAAATCGAAATCATTGCGTTTGTACTGCATTTCAACCAGATGTAAGAGAACATCGTCCCTACGCCGATTTTGCCCGACCTGCAACACTAAGTTCATACCTCTATAGTATTCAGGAGAACCTAAGCCATAGATGCAAGATACAGATGCGACTATCAAAACATCATTTCGCTCTAATAAAGAGCGAGTTGCACTTAAACGCAACTTATCAATTTTATCATTGATCGCCATGTCTTTTTCAATAAAAGTATCTGTGCGTGCAATGTAGGCTTCGGGTTGATAGTAGTCGTAATAAGATACAAAATACTCAATAGCATTATCCGGAAAAAAAGTCTTAAATTCTTGATATAATTGCGCTGCAAGTGTTTTGTTATGTGCTATGACTAATGTCGGCTTTTGAATGCGTTCAACGACATTAGCCATGGTAAAGGTTTTGCCAGAGCCTGTAATACCTAAAAGAACTTGCGATTTACGGCCTTCTTCAATCCCTTTAATCAACTTTTCAATCGCTTGAGGTTGATCCCCGCAGGGCACAAAATCGCTTTTTAATTTAAATTTTGGCATACATGGCTCCTACCTCTTCAATTTTCCTTAAATTCGACTTTATAGAAATTCAAATTTAAAGGTTACAAAACATGTCCTTTTCTTTCGCGGGCTAGTCTAGAAATTTTATTCCAAGCCCCACCC
>JACDGH010000040.1 GCA_013815395.1 Parachlamydiaceae bacterium | reverse complement strand
ATACTGCTGTACACGCCTCTATACATGATGGAATTCGCTTAAGCCAGGCAAAGGCATTTCCTTTTAAGCATAATGATCTTGAACATCTTGAAAATCGACTTAAAACCTGCCCCTCAAAAGGAGATCGCTTCATTTGCATAGAGTCTATTTATTCTACAGATGGTTCTCAAGCACCACTAACTGAGATTGTTGAACTGGCTAAGAAATATGAAGCCAATTTAATCGTAGATGAAGCTCATGCTGTGGGTGCATGTGGACCCAAAGGACGGGGATTAATTGCAGAGCATAATCTTATGGGAGATGTTTTTGCGCAAATAACAACCTTTGGCAAAGCTCTTGGAACCTTTGGAGCTATCGTGCTTGGCAATCACTCTTTGAAGCAAGCGCTCATTAATTTTGCCACATCATATATTTATACAACAGCGCTTCCTTTTCAAACGCTCGCAGCGATTAAATGCAGCTACGATTTATTTCCTAAAATGGAAGAAGAGCGATTACATCTTCATAGGCTCATTCAATGCTTCCGAGAATTCGAACCGCAATCTTCTATGACTCACGTCCAATCCGTAATTGTAAAAGGAAATGAAGCCGTAAAAAACGCTGCTACAGCTATTTCTACACAGGGATATGATGTAAGACCGCTCATGAGTCCAACAGTGCAACGGGGGCATGAGTTATTGCGCATCTGCCTGCACTCTTATAATACAATGAATGAATTGACACAGCTTATAAGTCATATAAAAAACGCACGAGGTTACTAAAATGGAAAGGGTATTGGTGGCAGGAATAGGTACAGAAGTAGGTAAAACGGTTGTTAGCGCTATCCTTACCACTCTTCTTAATGGAGATTATTGGAAACCAATCCAATGTGGCGAAGAAGAATATTCCGATACAGAAATGATAAAAAAATGGATCGATATCTCAGCCCATTTTGTACATCCACCTGTTTATTCTTTAAAAACTCCTGTATCTCCTCATCACGCTGCTCGACTGGAAAAAATTCTAATTAAGTTTGATGCATTTATTCTACCAAAAACAACTCGCCCTTTAATCATCGAAGGTGTTGGTGGGATTTTTGTTCCCTTAACCTCACAAGAATTAAGCATAGATTTATTTAAATTATGGGATTGTAAATGGGTCATTGTTTCAAAACACTATTTGGGAAGCATTAATCACACTCTTCTAACCGTTGAAATTTTAAAACAACTTCACATCCCAATTCTTGGCATTATTTTTAATGGTGAACATAACCCCGATAGTGAAAAAGCTATTTTAGATTTTACTCATCTTCCTCTTTTGGGAAGATTGCTTCCTGAATCAAACATAAATTTCCAAACTATTCAAAGGTATGCAAAACAATGGCGACCACAATTCTCAAAACTTCTTCCTTAATTGAAAAGGATCGCGCTTGCATTTGGCACCCATTTACGCAGATGCATACGGCACGTCCTCCGATAGCAATCGTTCGCGCTAAAGGCTTATATCTTTACTCTGAGGAGGGGCTCAGCTATTTGGATGCCATCTCATCATGGTGGGTTAATCTGCATGGTCATGCACATCCTTACATCGTCCAAAAAATTAAATCACAAGCCGAACTCTTGGAACATGTGATTTTTGCGGACTTTACCCATCCTCCTGCAGTTGAATTAGCATCAAGGCTACTTTCAATTCTTCCCGGAGCTATGTCTAAAATTTTTTATTCTGATAATGGCTCAACCGCTGTAGAGGTGGCTCTCAAAATTGCGCTTCAGTATTGGCATAATCAAAAAAAATCTAAGACTAAAATCATTTGCATTAAAAATAGTTATCACGGGGATACTTTTGGAGCAATGTCGGCTGCTGGCAGAAATGAATTCAATCGACCATTCTGGAAACATCTTTTTGATGTTGAATCGATCGATCCACCTATAAAAGGACGAGAAGAGGCTTCTTTATCTCAACTCCACTCCATTCTAAATCAAGGGAACGTAGCTTGTTTTATTTTTGAACCACTAGTTTTGGGCTCTGGGGGGATGATCATGTATCCACCCGATGGATTGAATCAACTCATTCAATACTGCCAGCAGCATGATGTTTTAACCATTGCTGATGAAGTCATGACAGGATTTGGCCGCACGGGAACTTTGTTTGCCTGCCAACAGCTTACTGTGCAACCGGATATTATTTGCTTATCAAAAGGATTAACAGGTGGGTTCTTACCCTTAGGTGCAACCGTTTGTACCGAGGAAATTTTCAATGCCTTTTTAGGTAATAATCTAGAGCAAGCTTTTTTACATGGTCACTCATATACTGCTAATCCAATTGCCTGTAGTAGTGCCCTTGCAAGCCTCGATCTTCTATTAGATATTGGCTGCTCTCGCCAAAGAGAGATGATCGAAATCCATCATAAATTTTTTTGCCAACAATGGTGCCTACACCCAAAATTGAAGCGATGTGAGTGTCTGGGAACAATTTTAGCCTTAGAATATCAAGCTGAAAGCAGCTCATATTTTCAATCAATTCGAGATCGTCTTTATCACTTTTTTTTAAATAAAGGGATCCTGCTGCGCCCTCTGGGTAATGTGCTTTATATTTTACCCCCCTATTGCATCCAACCAAGCGAATTAAAATTAATTTACGATAACATTATTCTTACCCTTGAAGGGGACTTATGACAACATTTACTTCATATGCTAAGCATATTGAACAACTTTTGATTACAATTGTAGATTCGAACGAGCTTCATGCCAAATGGCTTAACACGCTTTCATTTCTTGAAAATTCTGGGGCCAGGAAAATCGCAGCTTGCGAGCATCCCACATTGGTAAAGGAAGAAATGCTTAAACATGCAGCAGAAGAATTTCGTCATGCCCACCATTTAAAACGTCAGATTCAAAGAGTCTCTGCAAAACCTATGAGTACTTATTCGCTTTCACTCATTTTAGGAGGGACAGCTACTTTGCATTATTTGTCAGCATTGGACTTGCGGGCATCTCGTTACCTTAGGATGCAAGGATTTTGCAAGCATTCAGTTAAAGAAGCAGCCTATTTGCTTGTCACCTATGCGATTGAATTGCGGGCTGATGAACTTTATCCAATTTATGATAAAGTTTTACGTAAAGCAGGCTCTCGCGTGGCTGTCAAATCCATCTTATTGGAAGAAAAAGAACACCTGGCAGAAATGGAAGAAGGATTAAAAAAGCTTTCTTCAGGATTTGCACATGCAGCGCATGTATGTGCGCTAGAGAGCAATTTATGTAAGCTATGGCTAGCAGGAGTAGCCAAAAGCATATCTGCGCAAGACTGATTCAACACAAAGCCGCATTATGCCGCATGCGGCATAATGCGGCTTTGAGCCAGTGCCTTTATTTTGAATTTTTTTTCAAATTTTTAGTAGTTCTTAGAATTGATTTAATATATTAAATCCTTCAAATTTGTGATGTAGTTTGGGAGGGCACCTGCATTAATGTTACCAATAAAACACATCAAACCTCTTTTTGTAAATATTTCGATGATTATACCTCGACTTTGTACAGCTTTGATGTTTTAAGCACGCGCATGATTTGAAGGCTAAGGGATTTTAAACCGCGTGCTTAAGACATTAAAAAAAGGATGTAGAAAAAAAATAAAAAAATTGATAGGAATGTGAAATTATCACAAGATATGCATTCTGAAATCAACGCTAGGATGTTATGCCACCACGATCATCTGCTTTTCTAGCAATATTATCCCCATTTTCGATACTTTTTTCTCGATCTGTTCAGAAAAATGACCTCATAATAATGATGGGAGTTATTCTATATCATGGAAAAAAAACAGTGTGCGCAAGCTCTCCAGAACATTTTCTGAAGAGCTCATTAGAAAAAAATTACATGTTAGATGGAAGGGTTAAAGCGGCTTTAAGCCCAAAGAAATTGAATAACGATTTTAATTTCTCGGCTCCATTAATGTTCAAAAATTCTTTAATAGAAACGCCACCTAGTTCCTTACTTACGGCTCTAATAGCCCTAGCATGGGCAATATTTCTATCTCCAGTATCTTGAAAAATATTATTAATTTTTGCGACTAAGTCCGCTTCAATGTTATTAATCGTTCTATAGCAAACAGAGTGAGCGCCACGAGAAACATGGCTAAACCAAAAAACTTCAGCACCTGGCTCTTCACAAATGCCGCATCCTTCAGAATCGTATTTGCCTTGAATCATTGACATCAGATCTTATGTATTTTGATCCGTTACTCTAACAAGGGATAAATTAATGGGTTGATTAAGGCTGCTAGGGTTAGACATAATAGACTCCTATATTTATAGATAATTTGATTGGAAAGGTTCCTAATTTTGACTATGCTATTCGATTAACCTTAGGACAAGTCAACCATAATTATGGCAATTTATATTAATGTTAAGAGCCATTAAATTCTAGATTTTTTGGAAAAGTCTTTGGGCTTGTTAGCTATGTGCGATTTCCTAACTAGAGTCAGATCAATTCCTCTATAAATTTCTTTATTAAAATAATCCTAAAATAACTGCTGTCGAAATTTCTAATAAAAAAAATAGAACTGCTGGATAACTTGAATTTTACATGATAAATTAAGGGGAAATATGTCGTTAATTGTGCAATTATAATTAAGAAAACAATTGCTTTCAGTAAGGGACATACTTTCTTTGACATCAATGATAGTACGTGTGATTACAAAGATACTATAAAATTGATTGATAGGCTCCCATAATCATAGCCAAAAGTACTAGCCCTGCGATCCTAATCGCGGGAGCTTCTGGTCATAATCTTGTGATAGCTGCAATGATTCTATGGAACACGGAGCTTCTGTAACAGATCCAGAATCTAGTACTGATAAAAGATAGAAGGCAATAGATTATTTTTTATTTGGCGTAGCCCCTAGAGTTGCGTCGGCTCTGCCGCGCCCTTTTATTCAGGAGGTTCATTGAAGCGAAATACATTCATTGCGAAATAAAGATTTTTAGCTTTTATCTCCATTTACTGCATCATGCTAGTACGCTGTCAATTCTATCTTGACAACGTACTAGGGCGTTTAAGGTGATTTCTTGAATTAAAAGCGCGGCAAAGTCGACGCACTCCAGGGGCATAGCCAAAATACAAATAATCCATTGCCTTCTATTTTCTGTTAGCCTCGGAAGTGCGGTTCTACTAATTCAATTAACATGTGTTTGTTGTTGACCAAAGCCCTGACCTGCAAATGCACGGGCATTGACATTATCAGGTTTGCTCGCTAAAGTTGTTGTTAACTCATGTAGCTTGAAGAGATAGGATAATTTTATAATGTTTAAAGAACTCATAACAGTTTTATTATTTGTTAATGATATTCGATCGAGTAAAGAGTGGTATCAAAATTTTTTATTGATGGACCCCATCGAAGATCTTCCAAATTTTGCATCATTTCTAATTGGATCAACCTATTTTAATTTGCATTTAGCTGATGCGCTTAGTCCTCATTCAACCGGTGGTACAGTTGTTTATTGGGGAGTTGAGAATCTACAAATAACCACAGCAAGGGCAATCTCAATGGGGGGATCGGTTCATCGAGGTCCATTATATGTTAAAGAGACTTCTAGAACAATTGTACAAATTAAAGACCCTTTTGGAAATGTGTTTGGGATTGAGTGCTGACAAAATGGAGAAGTTTCATCTTTTTTAATCACCACTATCCTGGCTAATTCTGATCCCTTCAAAACCAATTAATCCACATTTCCGTAGGCAGACAAAAAAATAAACTCTTTATCAATGTCCTCAAATTTGCTTTTTATTTTTTTATCCTTCAACTCTAGGAAAGGGAACAACTTTTGATTGCATTGAATTAGCATTTATTTGGTTATTAATTTCATATAAACATTTTGTTACGGTGTCATGCACGATAACAACAGCGTGCTTATATTTTTCATAATCTTCTTTTGATAATGCTGGAGCTATTGTATCTAGTGGATACTTTTCACCAAGAATTGTTTCTCCCGCAATTTGCTGTATAACCCAAAGTAAAGGGTAGCTTGCGGCAACTATTGTACCAGCTTCTGGATTTGTTTTAAGCCAAGTTACATAACAATCTTTCGTACCCGCACGAACATTTTGACCTTTAGGGGCATTGACAAATTCAACCTTGCCTAATAATTCCTCTTCCATATCTTTAGGAAGTTGTACTTGGTCAAAAACAAGTCGCATCATGTCATATTCAGTTTCATACTTGGAATTTGTTGGAAGCTTCCAGCCTTCCTTAAATGGGAGTGGAGACTGTTTAGGGTCGCAAAGCATCTTGATATCATCTTCTTGCCCATTCTCTTTCCTTAAATATCGCTCGCCTGTGAATACAACTAACTTTTCAAAACGACATCCGTTTTGCCAAACTTTCACTAATTCTTCAAGATTATTTCGTACGCCTTGCAAATAAGATCCTAGCCAAGCCCCGTATTTATAATTAGATAGAATGGGATTTCTATTATCAAAAAGTCCCATCGCACGAGCTACTCTTTCAACTTTTTGTTTTATAGCGATTTGTTTTGAAGCGTCTTTGAGATCGTTTCTTTCTGTGTTAGCTTTTGGATCGGCAGTTTCTTGCATGGCTTTGCCTTGAACAACAGCTAACCATTTTTTTTGTGTTTTTTTGACAACTTCAGAAAAAGTATCATTTTCATTATACAAATCATCGAGCTTTAAAAGTTCAATCATATTATCTGTAAGTTTAATAGGAAGATCAGTGTTTTTGAGATCCTCACCCCTGTTTATAAAAATATAAATAGGATTTCTTTTAGCTAACTCATCCTTTTCGTCGGTTTTTTTAGCGTAAGAATTTTCTTTGAATTCATCATGTGTTATTGATATTGCAACAAGAGGTAACGCTGACATAAATACTCCACAAGTAATCGAAAAAATATTAATTAAATTTAACATGAAGACATTCCTTTAATAGCAAATTGCAGGATACAGCATAATCTATAAATATATTATTCTCCAGTTGGAAATTTCATCTCTTTTAAAATTACAATTAATGATCCTCATCCTGCCAAGGCCCAGTCCAAGATGTCATCACAGATTCAATAGCCATCGGTTTGTTGTTGATCAGAGCTTTGACTGCTAATGCACGGGCATTAACATGATCTGATTTCCTCTCGGCAAGAGTCCACGTGGATCCATCCGGAAGAAACACAGGATCAAACCCAAAACCCTCATTTCCGCGTGGAGTGACAATTACACCATTGACTAGACCTCTGAAAATATAGACTTTGTCACCATGATGATAGGCGAGCAATACTTGCCATTGTGCCTTGTGTCCCACGTAATTGGGCAAGTGGTCTAACAACCAGCGTATATTCACTCCTACTTTTGCCCCTTCAATTTCGAGAGAGGTGTCTTCTACTAAAATCCGCTCTCCCAATTGACTTGCCTTATGTACAATTACCTTTATAGAGTCTGCATCAATCTCCCTTAAGTCAATTTGCGTCGAAGTTAGCTCATACCCGTGCTGCGCAAACATTTTTTGGAGCTCTTTCAACTTGCCTAGATTGCTGGTATTGAGCCTCCACTGCTTTGGCATTTCCGCATACTCTTGATTGTTCATCGTATTCTCTTATTTTTTTAGAGATTAAATGGATTGAAGTCGTTCCATGTCCGACTTGCTTGCCAAATATTTGTAATTTCCTGGTGCATCTAGAATCATAAAAAGGCAGGAGCATTTAACGAAGCCTCATTTTGAATCGCCATATAAATACCCTCCCACAATTGAGCTCTCTTTTTTAAAGATTGAATAGAGTAATCTTCGGCTTCTTGCCATAATTTTTCATTGTCTTGACAAAGATCTGAAGTCATTTGCAAAGCCAGATGACTATGATGTCCTCCATCAACTTCAATATGCCTTTCTAAATAATATTTAAATGCTTGAGTATTACCAGAATTTTCTCTTTCCAAATCATTTACGAGGGCACGGAACATATCTGGAATCAAATCTTCCCTGCCGAAGGTAAACACCGCCGCCTGAATATGTGGTTTCCCTTGTTGAATGACATCAAAAGTGAAGCTAGTAAAATCAATGACATCTTTTGCTGTACCAGCTGCTTTAAAAGCCGCAAGCAAATCGAACTTAGTTTTCAAAATGGACGTGAATTTTGTGATTTCATGAGTATTTGCACCAGCTTGTTCCATAGCGTCTAAATATAACTCAAAATGACTTTTACATTCACCAAGATGATTAATATCCGATTCCTCACCTGATACAATTTCATTAATCAAATAGCGGATATTACCATTTCCAACAGGCATCCAAGGAATTGTTGTACAAGTCAAAGCGTTTTGGAGAGTTTTAAGTAGACTCATAAAATCCCAAACGGCATAGACATGATGCTGCATGAATATGCGAAGGTGATCAATATTATTGATTACTGTATATAAACGGTGGTTAATCACTTCCTGACGATAAGGTTCAATATTTCGCTGAATTTTTTCGATAAATTTATTCATCTCTATATCCTTTTTTTTAAAATTTTTATTTGTAGTTATTTAAAAGACATGTGTCGTTTGAGAACCTATGAGAATCCTTGTTATTAGATATTGCATAGTCGTTAAAGAAAAGAGCTATAGATTCAACTACATGGTCTTGTTGTTCTTTTGACAATCGTTCCTGAATTGGAAGGCACAAAATTTTCTCTACAATCTTTTCAGCATTGGAAGAGGAGCTACGAAAGCTATCGTAAATTGGTTGTCGGCACATCAAAATAGGATGCTGAATTTTTGTTTCAATTCCCTTATTTTCCAAAAATGCCTTAAGAGCGTCTCGTTTGGAAGTTTGAATTTGATAGGTATAATAAATGTCTTTTTGGTTTGGATTCTCTAACGGGACGTGAACATACGGGGATAATTTCTGATGATAATAGGTTGCCATTTCTCTTCTTTTAGCAATTTTAGCATCGATTCCTTTAAATTTTTGCAAAAGAATTGCGGCTTGGATCGTATCTAATCTAGAATTAACCCCGTTAGCAATGCAAGTCTCTTTATTGACGATCCCGTTACAGCGCAGTGCAAGAAGTTTTTGGTAATAATCTTCTTCATCAGTGACGATCATGCCTGCTTCTCCATAACCTCCATAGATCTTCCAAGGATTCATGCTAAAGCAACCAAACATTCCAAATGATCCTGCCGAACGTCCTTCAAAGGTAGCTCCAAAAGCCTGAGCTCCGTCTTCTACGATTGCCAATTGGTGTTTTTTTGCTAATCTCATCAATGCTTGCATATCGCATATCTTTCCAGTGAAATGTACGGGAAGGATGGCTTTAGTTTTAGAGGTGATTAATGCCTCAACACTTATCGGATCGATATTGAGATCTTCTTTGATGTCTGCAAACACAGGCGTCGCTCCCGTTAAAGAAATAGCTCCTGCAGTAGCAATCCAAGAAAGAGAGGTTGTAATGACTTCATCGCCTGTTCCTATTTCCAAGGCTTTTAACGAAAGAAAAAGGGCATCAGTACCTGAATTTACTCCAACGGCAAACTTTTTGCCACAATGACGGGCAAAGGTATTTTCTAATTCAACAACTTCGGGACCCAGCGCATATTTACCATGCTCTAGCACCTTGTCGATCGCTTGGTGAATATATGCTCTTTCTTCTGAAGGAACACTTAAATCTAAAAAAGGGACTTTCATAAATCCACCATTGAGTATATCGGAAACGAAAAATTTATTTTTTCTGGAACGTCGGTGTTATTTAGGAGAAAGACGCCTTCGTAGACACTAGCTCCTGATGTGATGACCAGTTCTGCGGCAGCATTTAAACTTCCGCCTGTAGAGATAAAATCGTCAATGATAATGACTTTGTCCCCAGCTTTTAAAGCATCTTGACGCATTACAAATGAGTCTTCACCATAGAGTTTTTTATAAGAGGCTGTATAAAGTTTTCCAGGAAGCTTTCCTTGTTTCCGAATCATGACCAACGGCAACCTTAATTTGTAAGCAAGGGCAGATCCAAAAATGAATCCTCTAGCATCCAAAGCTGCCACTGCATTAATATCAGCTTCTTCATACCTCATAGCTAAATGATCGATAATGGCACCAAAGAGTTCCGGATCTTCCAAGATAGGGCTAATATCATCAAAAGCAATTCCGGCTTTAGGAAAATCCATGTAGCGTACGATTTTGCTTTTAATCTTTTCTTGGATATTGTTAGGGCAAGCCGCCTCCAAGGTTCCATAGAGAGCAGTGCCAAGCATTAACATTAAAAATATTTTTTTCATGATTATTCCTTATAAATTAATTTTCCAAAAGAATCTCGAACCATATTAGCATCAAAAGCCCTTTCATCCATCGGGGGCTGCCGGTTTCTTTTAGCTTCGAAAAATACCGTGCGGTGATCCCCAAATTTTCGCGCATGGTAGGTTAAAAAGGCCATTCTTCGTTGTTTAGCACTTTGATTGTCTTCTGAATAATGCGGTGTATAGGAATCGAAAAATAAGGCATCACCAGGATTTGTAAATACTTGAATCCAATGGAGAGTCTTGATCACAGCTTCACTTAGTGCCGTTTTAATAGGACTTAATAGCCCTTTAGTATGTTCACCGCAGGTAAAATACAGGGCTCCATTTTCTTCAGTCGATTGGTCAAAGCTAAAACAAAAAGAAAGGAGAGTATCGCCGTATTGATCCCAACCAGCAGCAGCATCTTGGTGAGGAATAAAGGCCCCCATTCCTGGCATTTTATAGTTGATTTTGTCCTTAAGAAGGACAGCCTCCTCTCCTAAAAGCGCTTTTATAATTCTATCAACTCTAGTGTTTTGAAGTATGTGACGTAGCCCTTCAGAACAAAAAGGAAGAAAATTTTCAACTCTATCGAAAGTCTTTTCTCCATCATATCGAAGATATGTCCCAGGAGTGGGCTTGGTCGTTCTAAGAGAGTCAATTTCAGAAGATGCACGGTGGACTATTTCAGGATTAACCAATTGCTTGTATAGTAAGACTCCATCTTTCTGATAGATTTTCTGAATATCTTGTCGTTCAAAAACACCATTGATCCAAAATTTGCCAAGATGATCAGTAAGGAATAAATAATGAAAACTCAAATTGGGATCATCCGTGAGCAGCTCTTGGGCCAGTGCCAAAATTTCCGGTAGCGTGTAGCGACTGCGATAGCGTTGAACCTCTCCTTTAGGTTCTATCCCTTCGCTTGCCAATTCGTGAATGGTAGTGGAAAAATAAACTCGTTTATTTGAAAGTGAAAAAAGGCGTAAAAATACTTCTTTAACCATTTTTTTTGGAAAGAGATGGATCAAAGCTTGGGCAAAAACTAAGTCATACTTTTCAGAAGAGTTATGCTGCATAAAATCTTCACAAATCCATTCTGCGCTGAAGCGCTTTTGCGCTTCTTCAATCATGCCATGCGCAATGTCAATTCCCGTCAGCTTATTAAACCCTTCTTGAGACATTAATGCCAGGTTATCTCCAAGAGCACATCCAACATCCAGAATGCGGCTATCTTTAGGTAAAGGGGATAAACTTGGACCCCGTACAGATTTTGGACCTATAGAAACAACTCCTTGTTCTTTTCCTTCAAGGACGAAGGATAATACCTTTTTTCTAATTTCCCTCATAGAATCAGTCAATCCGGAATAATATGCCGAAACGGTTGAATAACTTTCATTGTGTAACTTGGCTAGGTCATCTATTGTCAAGTTTTGGGTCATTTAAGCTCCTCAAAAATCTGTTCGATTTTCTGTTCTAAATCCTTTATAGTTCCATCATTAATGAGTGTGTAATCAAATCCTGTAACAGATGCGACCCCATTTTCTGATACATGAGCGTCTGTTGAGTCCAGATCTGGCCGAACAATTCTGATGATTATTGCCCCCATTTTTTTTAGTGCCGTAACATCTTCTTGCATGCGTAGGTCTGAAATGACAAAAAGCCCCATATGATGTTCTTGCACGCATAATTCAAAAGTGCGGATATAAAACGTTTTCCCATTAATTTTATTGAGATGAGGGAATCTATTTCCCAATTCATCAAAAAGGACATCGATGCCAATAAACTGCATGATTTCTCTTGGCGATACTTTCCAAAATGGATCGACGATTTCTTTTTTGTCACCCCACAGTTGATCGTCACTGAAATGAAACAGTATCTGCACTGCTTTTTTCATGGGGTCGGCCAATGCATATTTTGTGTACCCATAGGATTGGATTAGGAAATCGGCAGAAGTATCTTTTCCAACAGACTTAGGGCCTAAAAAGGCCACAATTTTTGGGTAATTGCAGACATCCTGTTCTGCTGAGTGAAGTGATCCACTCAACAGAATAACGGCGCAAATAACTAATTTCATGGAATGTTTAAATATATTGCTCACAGATTGTCCATCATCCCTTTTAATTCTTCAGGAGTATAATCAATCCATCCGTGGTCTAACTGAGAGAAGCTGTCATACCAAACATATTCTGAAATGGTTTTAAGGACTTTAAATTTTCCAGTCTGTTTGATTGCTTCTTTAATCTCTTCAACTTTAAGAGCTACTTGATTAAATCCAATTTGTCGAAAACGGACATTCAGAAATCGTTGATTTCCTTGTCCATCGCCATTACTTTGATTTTTATTTCTGTTGTACGAAAGGGGAATAGGCACTCGAAATTTTCTGGTGAAATCATTAGAAATTGTTTTAAGTTGCTCGATTTCTTCTTCACTTAACTCACTAGAGTCTTCTTTATCAACACGGCCTATTTTAATATGAAATTCAAAATATTTCGTGGGAAATAGAGCCATTTCCGCATTGGTATTCGGAATCCCGTCAATACCATGGATCTGCGCTTCAATCTTTTCACGAATGACACTGAAGCCATGTTCGATAAACCATTGAGCATCTTCATGACTCTGCTGCACAACATAATCGGTGTTATTAGAATGGACGTACCTTGAGGATTGCATGACAGAGACTGTCTGTTCTGCGCCAGAAGCATCGCGAAAGACTAGGCCAAGATAGCATGGCTTCATTGAGTAAGAAAGATTAAGGTGTTGATCATTCCATTTTTGAACCACATCATAATATTCCTTAACACGCTCTTCACTTGGATTAAGCTCAGCTAAAAAGATATGCAGCTCTTGCGCGGCTTCAACGTTAGCACCTTGTCCAACCATTGATGGATAAGTGGTTTTATATGCTTGGTCATTTTCAATCTGATTGAAAATGGTTGCTTGGGGTTTGTTTTCAATTACAGTCATACTTTCTCAATTGTTATGTTTTTGAGGCTATATTTCATATTTGTTTTCTGGTTTTCCGACACTGCTAATAAATACCCTGCGAGCATGCTGGCGACAATGCCGCGATATATGCCACTTGAGTCGCCTATTACATATACCCCTTTGAGTCCATTAACTTGAAACTTTTCGTCAAGGATAGGATAGTTTCCCACCCCTTCAATAGTTGGACCAATTACTCGAACATTAGCGTGTAAAAGGTTTTTAAAACGTTTAAAAAGATTATTTAGTCCATATTCAATCAAATTGGCAGCATTATCAGGAAAGTGGCGATGTGAATTTTTTAAAAAATTTTGAATTCCATCATCGAATGTCTTCATTTTTATAATATGTTGAAAATCTGTTTCTTGTAATAATGACGGAGATTTTATTCGTATATTGAAACCATAATTGCTAAAGCCAGTAGGGGAGCAGTCGGCTCTTCCAGAATAACTTTCTATGCCTTTAAATGATGTTTTGATGATTTCCCCATCCTGACACCAACAAAAGGTCCTGTATTCGACATCGTCATGATCGAAAATATATTTTGGATCAGTAAGTTTGACTTCCTTTTGAATTAAATGACTCGGACCTACCACGCGAAATCCAAATTCGTATCGATAGAATTTTTTTTTACAATTCAAGAATAATGGCATAAATCGACCACCTGCCAATACAATCTGTTTAGTATGTACAAAAAAGTCAAATCCCAAGCGTAAATTTCTTAATCGAACTAAATATCCTAAATCTGTCGGACTCTGTCCCAAATATTCCGTTTGGTAAAGGACTTCTGGACATCTATCCATCAATTTCTTGATGAGTTCTATCCTTTTGGGCAAGTTTAAATATGCAGAGGGATACGGTTTTAGAAGCCATCCTTCTTTATCAGCCGTACATTTGTAGTTGTCGTTGATATCAGGAAACTTAGGAATGTCCCAAGGTTCTAAATCTATTTCAAGTAATGAGTAGGCTGTTCTAAGTAATTCTTCATCTTGTTTCCAAATATGAGTGCCTGAAGGGTAGAATGAAAATTTGCCGTCAGAAAATAATCCTGCTCCACCAGCGCCTGGAATGCATTCTTG
>JACDGH010000306.1 GCA_013815395.1 Parachlamydiaceae bacterium | reverse complement strand
ATTTAGTTCTCAGCGTCTCCGCGTTTCTCTCCGCCTCTGCGTTTCCCCTTAGCCTCTAAAACGTATAGAAGCGGGACGAAATGGATAGGCCGTATAGAGTCGGTTACTATGTTAGCCAAGCATGGATTGCTTAATAATTTTTCCGGAGCAACTTTTACTTCGGAAGAAATACAAGAATTCTCATCTAATAAAAGAATAAATCACTTTGAAAATAATGTTAATACAGCAATCGACCAACATGAGATGGTTAAAAATATTTTAACCATCAAACATAAGATCGAAGAAGTAGCAACAAAAAGGGTTAAAGTTAATGTAGAGCACGTCGTTACACCTAATAACCCAACTCATACTTCAGAGGTAAAGAGTGAAAAACCAAAGATAACTCAACAAGAGATTACTCCTTCCAAATACAAACATTGGGGAATTGTGGGACTTATATAACAGCTAAATTGTACCTAGCCGAGAGTTATAGTCGCCTAGCATTGAAGAGAACCGTGAGGCTGCTTATAGACATGGCAAAGGCCGCGAAGATAGGTGAAAGCACGCCAAAGGCAGCTAAAAAAATACCAACTATATTATAAATAAAAGCCCAAAATAAATTTTGACGCACTATATTTTGTCCTTTCTTGGCCAATGCTCGGATTTTAGTGATTACTCCCAGACGGTCGGTAGTCAGAAGAATATCTGAAACTTGGATGGACATATCCGTTGCCGATACCACAGAAATTCCAGTATTGGCTGCCGTCAAAGCCGGTGCATCATTGATCCCATCTCCAATCATACAGATGACATGTCCTTTTTGCCGCAACGCATCAATGTAATCTCGCTTTTCAAGCGGAGAACAACCTGAATGCCACTCATCAAATCCACAACTTTTAGCAACCATGGAGACAGGCATTTCAGCATCACCCGAAAGCAAAACCGTTTTGGCAGGTTTTAGAGATAATATTACTTCTTTAAGCTCTGGACGCACTTTATCACCAAGCATGATTTCACATAAAAAGGCTATATCCCTACCAAAATAGGTGGTTGAAAGAATCGCATCGATATTGATCTTATTTACAAATTCCTTTTCATGTAGTTCTGGCTGAATATTGTTCGATAATAAAAATTTTGCAGAGCCTAAGTAATAAATTATGCCTTCAATAGTACCTCTAATACCCTGTCCAGCAACCTCTTCGATACGCTCAAATACCAATGCTTTTTCATCACTAAAAGTGGCTACTGCTACAGCCATCGCTATGGGATGCGTTGATTGAGATGCTAGGCTGTATAAAACATGCCGGTCAGCCCTATTCAAAGATTCTATTCCTGAAAGAACTGAAAAGCGCCCTTCTGTGGCTGTACCAGTTTTATCAAAAACGATAACAGATTCAGTACCTAGTTGAAAAAGACACCCTCTATTGCGCACAATGGCCCCCAAGGCAGCTAATCCATTAAGCAAATGTGATTCAGCCGTGGGGGCGGCAATGCCGATGGCACAGGGACAAGAGATCAGCAAAATAGCAATGGCACGCAATAATGCTGTTTCATGAGTGCTTTTTCCAAAAGACTGAATATTCCAAAAAATACAAATAATTGCTGTCAGAAGAGCTATAGCTATTACTAAAGGGACAAACCAGCGGACAATTTTGTCTGCCGCTCGAACGTATACAGATTTATGTCCAATATCCCTCTCTACCATCTTCACAATTTGTGCCAGGGCACTATCTTCAGCTGAAACTGTCACTTCATAGGCAATATGACCTTGAATTAAGACCGCACCGGCGAGTACAGAATCTTTTTCTTTTTTTACTACAGGCATAGCCTCACCCGTCATGAGCGATTCATCACAGGCTCCTCTACCCTCAGTTACAATTCCGTCCATTGAAATTTTCTCGCCGGTAAATGCTACTAAGATATCTCCCGGATGAATGTCCTTAACTAAAACAAATTGCGTCGTTCCATCAGAGAAACGCTTGCGTCCCTTGCGCGGCGTTGAGCGGGATAGTCGAATCAGCGACTCTTTAGCAGAAAATTTTGCCCGAGCTTCGATGATTTTTCCTAATAAAACAAAGGTAATAATGATGGACATAGAATCGAAATAAACTCGTGAGCCCCCGGCCAAAAGTTCATAAAAAGAAAGGGCAAAAGAGGAAAACACCCCTATGGCAATCAATGTTTCCATCCCGAACAAGCCTACTTTGATGCTCGCTAAAAAACGTCTCCATATAGGCCAGGCACAATATGAAACCACTGGTAAAGCCACAAAGAGCGAAAGCCAAGCAAAAAGATTGCCATAACCTTCACCATCGTAATGAAAATAGGTTGCATATAGAGGATAAGCTAGCATCATGATATTCAATGAACAAAATGCTGCAATAATAAAGCGCAAATAAAGATCAAAACTCACGGCTTTGCGATCGACGCTATTTAATGGAATTGGAAAATATCCTAGCCGGCCAATGATTTCGAAAATTTGATCCTTTGAAAGGTGGCGAGGAGAAAATTCAATCGAAGCTAAATCAGTAGTGTAATCAACAACGCAGTTAATCACTCCTCTTTCTCTTAATAGCATCAAGCGAATGATCTCTGCGCAAGAAGGACACCACATCTCTGCCACTTCAATGTACAATCTTTCCCGCTCACCATCTACGATCTCTGCGCGTTGCCGCTGAATTTGTTCTATCAAAGCTGGATTGGAAATAAGCCCCGACTTTAAAGCTTGAAGAAAAATGGGATGATCTTGAAATTGATCTAACTGATTTTTAGTCGTTAGAATATTAAATACAGCATGGCAGCCACCGCAGCAAAATGCATTTTCTCTATCAATGATAGGGTGCGAAGGCAAATCCATCGAGCAAAGGGCGCATTGCGGAGCACTGGATGAGGATGATGAAATCGTAATTGGCGTATTTTCTAAGGTTGTTGTGTTCATAGTGATTTTATATTTTCCTTTCCAATCCTGCAATGTTTTGATA
>JACDGH010000305.1 GCA_013815395.1 Parachlamydiaceae bacterium | reverse complement strand
TTGTTAGTGGATCATAAAAAGGCTGAATTATGGCTTCCGCCCGGCGGCCATGTTGATCCAGGCGAAGATCCCAAAGAAACTGTCATCAGAGAAGCAAAAGAGGAGCTTGGAATCGAGGCTGAATTTTTAACACATGAACCGATTTTGTTAACCGTTACCAAAACAGTTGGGAATGTTACCAAGCATACAGATGTTTCTTTATGGTTTATTCTCAAGGTAGATCCAAGTCAAGTATTAGATTACGATTCCAGCGAATTTCATCAAATCCGCTGGTTTGAGATCGATGATATTCCATTCGAAAAATCAGACCCTCAGCTGAAACGATTTATTCAAAAAATGCAAAGTAATAAAGTTAGCTAATTGATAAAAAAGAGGTGCAAAAGAGAAAATGATTACTCGAGTATTATCAGTTCTTTTTCTGTTTTCCTACATCTTTCTTCGCTCCATGGAGTCATTTAACTAAAATAACTTGAGGTGGCGTAGATAATTTATGGATAGCGATAGGGGGAAGGTAGTTCGCGCAAATTATATTTACTGATGTCCCACTTGCCAATAACTTCATTAAAATATTGATTTAAGTCGATGTTGAAAAATTTTTCATTCATGATTTTAATGGCTTCTTTATCTGTTAAGACCTGTCCATAAGTGATTAACCAATCTAATTGAATGTTAGCTATCAAAGGATTAAAACTGGCATGATTTTGTTTGGTTTTGGAATAAGCATAGCCTACAAAGGGAATGTTCAAATTGTTAAGCGCGGCTTCCATTGAAATAAGAGAATCTATCTTGTCATCAACAAAAACAATTTTAGAAGGTCGGAAGTCTGATTTCTGAAGGATCTCTAAAAGTAGTTCATCCTTTTCTCTAATATTCGTTCCGTAAATAATACCTGAGTGGTAGAAGTCTTCAAATAGGCTCGGTAGTAGTGCAAGCTCTTTATTGAGTTTTGTTTTGGAAAAGTCAAAGCCGATTTCAAGCAAAACCTTTTCAGTAAGAAGATCTATATCTGGGAATTGGGAAGTATACCATTCGGGTCTTCCCCTGGAAGTAAAGGCCAGTACCACGATTCCTTGAGATTGCAACTCATCAATGAGTTCAGGTATGGAGGCTTCCGGACTTTTATGTGGGATATTTTTAAATGCAAAAAGTGTGAGCTCGTCATGCAGTTTAGCTTCCACACGTCTGCGAATAAATTTCCTCCAAGCTTGAGTGCCCAAGCTCGTTTCCGTATCTGTCAATACTTCAGCGAGGTTGAAGAGCACTAAAGTATCGTCATTTATTTCTTTTCTTATTTCTTGTATATTAGAAGTTTCAATGATTTGCGCGTTTAATATGCCTGCAAAAAATAATATGCTTAAAGTAGAAAGAATTAGTTTTTTCATGATTACCTAATAATTAAAAACAATAGAGTAAACAGTGAGAATATTATGATCAAGTTAAAAAGCTAGTTGCAGCAGAAAGCATTTTCACTTAAAGAATCTTTAAGCACCTGCGAAGCCCTGGAGTGCTCGGATCTTCCGAGCCCTTTAATTCAGTAAATTACCCCAAGATAAAATGCTAGTTGCAGCAGAAAGCATCTTGACTAAAAGTGCTTTTTAGCGCTTATAAAGAGAACAATATCAAACTGGTTTTAATTCCTGCTGCAACTAGAGTTTTAGCTTAAAGTAATTTGCTGAATTAAAGAAATTAAAGGGCTCGGACGATCCGAGCACTCCAGGGCTTCGCAAGTGCTATAAGGCTCTTTTAGTAGATGCTTTCTGCTGCAACTAGCGTTTTAGCTTGGGGTAATTTGCTGAATTAAAGTGCTCGGAAGATCAGGGCAGGACCCAGATTATGAGCCTGGTTATTTAAACAGGAATTGCGACGGGTATTTCCGAAACCCCTAAACGATCCGCCACAAGTGCTCTGTGTCGACCTTCATGATCAAGAATAAAATAATTTTCGGTAATATGACCCCTGCTTTTAGGATTCATCATTAAAGGCGAAAATTTAGGGCTAACAAAATCGCCTTGAATTAACTCCTGCATCCGGTCTGAAATCCAAGGAATGCTTTCCTCATCTTTATGGCGTTTAAAGCAAGGATCAACTCTATCTAGGTACTCTCGTGGAGACATCCATTCAATATAATAATTTTTATAACTAAAATCGCAGAGGGCTCCAATAGCTTCATTATCTTTGAGGCTACTAGTAAAAACCATTGCGGCCTTACTCAGACCTGATTTAGAGTTGATTTTTTTATTTTTTAGCACTTTTGCAGGTTTTAGAGGTAATTTTGAGGTTTTTGACGTAAGATCGTCAATTCTTTTAACTATCCCTTTAAATTGTGAACTCTGCCATCCAAAATTGTCATGAAGAAATCCTAATAACTTTCCTAAATATCCAGAATAATATTTATCGGTGACTCTATCTTTTAGCAATTTCAAGGCTTCATTTGTCTTATTGCTTGATAAAGTTGCTTTTGTAATTTCTTTTTCAAATAGCTCTAAAATCTTAGCTAGAGAAAGAGCTTCTTTAGTATAACCAAAGTTTCCATGAGGCAAAAAGGAATGCATTGAATGTCTTGCAGCCACATATTCTTCTTTTTTTCCCAGTTTATAATAACGATCAGAAAAATGATGAATATAAAGATGGGGAACATCTTTACGGCTATAAGCCTTCAAAACTAATTTTGATAAATCAATCAAACAATGTTTGGAATATGGGCTTACGTAGATTGACATAAATCCTTATTGTTTAAAGATTGTTACTTTAATATCTATTGTATCATTCTTCGCATTAACTAATCAATTAATTTTTTAAAATGTTTAATTTTTAAGGTTCTTGGGAAGAATTGGGGGCGGAGGTGAAATTAAAAGGTTTACACAGAAAAATGGACTTGATGGGTATTAAAGCATTGGATAAGACGATGAACATTTCGTAAAGACTCTATACGGCCTGCCCATTTCGTCCCGCTTCTATACGTTTTAGAGGCAAA
>JACDGH010000039.1 GCA_013815395.1 Parachlamydiaceae bacterium | reverse complement strand
AGAGTAGGGTTTGTATGGGGAGCAGAGCAATAGAATATTCATCATTTTCAAAAAATTGATAGTAAATCATTGCGGTATTTTTTATAAAAACGATCTTCATATCGCGTCTCAATAATTTCTTCCGGCAATGCATTCACTCTTGCCCTAAGAACTTCTGATAACCTTTCAAATAATGGTTTAAATTGCGCAATCTTTTCAGGAAAGGGCGGCCAGCCGCGGTTCATTCCCTTGATTTCAGGATGCATGGCGCCTACAAAACTTAAAAGAGCTACTAAATTATTAGTATCAAGCCAAAGAGAATCGTCAGTAATTAAGCGATCTAAAAATTGCTCTATTAATGTAACAGAAAAATCAATTCTCCCATGCGAAAGCTGAGAACGAATATCTAGGACAGCCAAGAGATTGTTTGGGGCCCAATTTTCAAGGGTTCCCTTTATTGCAGCATCTATAGCGATGGCGACTTCTGCTTTAGAAATATTTCCTACACTTATCATGCTTTTTATCAAGTTTAGACTCCAAGGGTGATCGAAGAAAACTTGAGGAATAATCGCAAATTTTTCAATATTTTCATTAAATTTTTGTAAAGAATCAATTAATTTTTGCAAGTGGAATGTACTATCTTCGGCATATCTTAAAATTCCATCCTCTGATAAAGGTATTGCCCATTTAACATGTACTGAATCCTTTTCCGGCATTGCAAAATCATAATTATCAGGCTTATACATAAGATTTTTTTCTGAGTAGTAAGATGCTAAAGCAATCCGCTTAAGAATATCACCTCTTGAGGCAAGTATTCCTTCAGGCGCAAAAAATCTTCCTTCAAATTCCGCAGCCGTTATATGACCATTTGTATCAACTTTGGCATATATTATAAATTGGGCTGAATGCATATTTAAAGGCGCATTATAAAATATACTGATATTAGGATATTCATAAACGATGCTTTGAATAGTTGGCCTCGAAAATTCATTTCTAAGATCTAATTTATCGCATAAGCTTAATGACAAAAACTGGAGCTGTGTTGGTAAATTCTGCACTTTTAAACCTGAAGCAGCCCCGACACTCTGAGAAGCTGCGAGCAAACTTTGATGCACCAAAGTAAAGAAATCCACTAAAGATTTAGGTGCAGCCCTACCAGGCGCTCCAAGACCACTTCCCAGAGCTGCCATAGCTACTGAAAAATTGCTTGATGGCAAAAGTAAGTTTAATGAATTTTCACTAATTTGAGCCTTTAATTCATTAAAGCATACAGGTAAAAATTGTAAGAGAGCGTTTGCTTGCACTGTAAGGGCTCGATCGTGAATGCAAGTTTTCATCGTTTCATATAATAACAGGCAGTAAGGCTCTAGCATTTGAGCAAAACGTGTTGCTAGTAATTCACATTCAGCAGGATTATTTTTTCTGTATAATGGACTTTCAGACAATCCCTTAAGACACTCGTCAAAAGCTGATATCATAACATTAAAAGAATTTGTTAAAAGAGTTAATTCCAAACCTCTTGCGAGACTCATCATTGTGATGCATTCTTGGATCTTAGGCACTAATGTTTCAACAAATCCACGATATAAATTTTCATAAAGCAAGGGTTCACCAAAATCCAACGAAATATTTTTAAACTGACTGGCTAAAATCAGCGCTTTTCCCTGTATCTCAAGAGAAGAGTGCATATTAGCTGTTTCGGAGCTTTCTAAAATCATTTTCAAACATTCTACCGACTTAGCTTGCCCACTTTCTTCTAAACCCTTAGTTTCAGGCGAATTTTTCCAAAATAAAGAAAAATTGGAATTAATCCATATTTCAATTACTTTCGGTCCAAACTTTTTGAAAACTCCAGCTAATTGTTGCATTTGCTCATTATTGAGATTTCGGATAAACGTGGACCAACTTTCCCTCACTTTAGGCAAAAAAATAAATTTTTCCGTGCGCTGGAAAATATCTTTGAGTGAATAGTGCTCACCGGTATTTTCTAAGCCGATTTCATACTCGCTTAAATCCAAGAGTTGCCTCTCTTTAACAGCATCCAAAGCAGTATAAAGTGTTTCAGAAGCGATAATGTTTTTAGTAGGCCTTTTTAAGATTGCTGTCCGCAGCCAATTCATCGCAAATTTATTATTTAATTCGTCCACATCTGCACAGCTAATGCTCCAAACATGTTGAGCATTTGAAACAATTTTCTGCCATATTTCATTTCTTTCATTTTTAGGGATTTTTGGAAGTAGTCTTTTCTCGATAGTACGTAAAAGACTTGTAAGTAAGTAGGCTTTTTCACTTTTTGTTTCAGCTTCTTCAAATGTATTGAGTAAAGCATCCAAAAGATTCCATCCATATGCAAGCTTGAGATCTATATCATTAAAATTTGCGGCTTCATCATTCAACTGATCTATAAAAGCCCCAAAAGATTCCGTATCCGGCTGAAAAAAAATGCTTTCCATTTTTGGCGCGAGATGACGTCTAAGACCTTGAGTTATATAATCCAAGGGATCTTCTTGCATTTGAATAGGAGCTATAAAACCTTCCTGAGTATCTAATAAAAGCGTGTGGGTTTTCAATTCGCCTAAAATTTGATTGTATTTCTTCCCTGAAAGATGGATGAGTGGAATTCCTCTTTCCCTAAAATAGCCCGCCTCATGCGAATTGGGCGCAGTTGGTTCGGCAATAAGTATGGCTGCAGGTTTGACTTCTGGATTTAATAAATATTTATCCAAAGCATCTTTTGCAGTTTGGAAAGTATGGGTATTATTTTTATTAAGAACCCTTGCCTTCCCTCCGCCTGCTCCAACAATTGTCACTGGCTCTATATTCAAGGCTTTGATCTTTGAAGGTGTGACAAAACTTGGTTCTACCTTTTCATTGAAAGAAATGGGGCGGGCCTGCAACAAATAAAGAATTCCGGTCTTACGATCTAATGTCCACTCGATATCCATAGGCAATCCATAAACATCCTCCAAATGAGCCCCTACATCCACTAAGCGGAGAATTTCTTCTGGAGTCAAACTCGATATTTTTTTCAGCTCAGCAGGATTACTTTCTTTTACCAGACCTACAGAACCCGGAATCCATCTAGTAGGCTTATCATTTACTATTCCATGAATAAAATTCCCTTGTACATAAAAGATATCCGTTGGGATAGATCCTGTAACAATACCATGTGCATGTCCAAAGCCAGAACTGATTTGTATAACTCCATCGGTCCCTAAATCCCCTTCTGTGGAATACATCACACCTGAGCTTGGTATATTTCCATTTGACTCACCGATCATCTCTTGTAATAAAATCGGCATAAAAGGGAGCTGTTTAATGTCATCGCCGGATTGCAATCTTTGCCCTAGAGATCTTGCTGAGAAGTAGGATGCTAAGACTTCTCCAATAGCATTTGAAATAGCCCTACGATTTGGTGGAACATTAGCCACACTCTCATTACCCCCTGGATTAGCAACTTTTAAGGTATCCTCTCTTCCTGTGCTTCGCACCATTATGTTTTGCTGCATATTAACAAAAAAATCGATATCTGCTTGAGGAGGAAATGAATTTGAAGAAGAAATAACCTCTTGAATTCCAATTTGAATTTTAGAAAGAATGCTTGAAGCGGATTCAATACTATTGCCTTCAATAGCCATGTGATCACTAAATTCTCTACATAATAATTCAAAAAGAGGGAAGTTTAATTTAATGAATTCTAAAACAATTTCATGCGAAATTCCATGAAATTGAGGCACTGTAACGGTTGGATCATTTTGAAAAATATTGGATAGTCTTTGAAGATTGGCCGTTTTATTCCCAAAGTGAGCTGCATGCTTGGCTGTAATGCCTAGATCGTTAATTGCTGCAAACAATGACTTGATAATTAATTCCGCTTGATCCGGCCCAGCTTTAAGAAATCGTTTCTCAGACCTTTCAACAATCAGCTTAATCTCTTCTTTCCCAGCTCCGTTATTTTTTGCTTGATGGCAAGCATGCTCTAGAGACCGAACAAAGTTTTTTTCATTAAAAAATGCAGAAGTTTCATTGCTAAAAATCGGTGTATTATGACTTTCTGCTATTTCAACAGGGATGGGATCGGGATAAGATCCCTGTTTTATATTTTCCCTTAACGATTGAATAATCTGAATCGTCTTATTAAATGCATTGTCTGATGCTGAGGTACTTTCAAGTCTACAGGCATTTATTCGTTGAACTTTCTCTTCAAGTTTTTGAAGGGAATAATCATCTGTATCTCTAAACTCCTCCTTATGTACTTGAAGAAAATTGCCAATATTTGTATAAACTGCCAGTGCCCTCTCATCAAAAATAGCTTGGGAAACCTGGCTTAATCTTTCTTCAATTGATCCCTTAACATCCCGGTGCAAAGTCCCTGAACAATCCGACAAATCTTCCTGATCAACAATAACCCGCTCGATGAATAATTCAATATCAACATAATTCGCCCAATCTCTTAATCTATTGGAAGGTATCATAATTGTCCTTATAATTCAGTATCTAAAATTTAGTGTGATTACTAAAAACAACGGTTATAATTTATATTATAAGTGCTAACAATGATTATATAAAACATAAAAAAGTAACACATATATAATCAAAATTAAATATTTTCAATTTATTTATAATTCAACATTAGAAATTAAAATTAAATGTTTTTTAAAATTTTTAATCACTTAATTTATCATTTAAAAGCATTTTTTGTGAAGCTTTGTGTCGAATTATTACTATTCTTTTAGTGGGAGTTGCTGTTCACTTAGCTTCCGGCTTGTTAAATATATGAAGGCACGCTATAATAACTCCACAGGACACAAAAAAAATGACGGCATTATTCAACTTTACGACTATCATTTATTAAAGAAATTCTCTGCATCATCGCGTTATTACGTTATCACGTATAAGCGTCTCAATGAGAGTTAAAATAATAGCGTCTGATTGAATAAGTATGAGCTAATAGATACATAGATTTAGGTTTTTCATGAACGGGCAAAGCGGCGATTTAGTCTCCAATAAACGAGCAACTTTTAATTATGAAGTGCTCGAAACTTTTGAAACAGGTATTGTATTGCAAGGTACTGAAATTAAGTCACTTCGCAATCATGGTGGTGGGCTACAAGAAGCTTATGTTAAAGTGATCAGCAATGAAATATGGTTGGTTGGAGCAAATATCGCACACTATCGCTTTGGTAACATTCATAATCATGAGGAAAAAAGAGACCGTAAGCTTTTAATGCATAAGCGTGAAATCAATAAACTTAAAGTTGCGACTCAGGAAAAAGGTTACGCCCTTATACCTCTTGGCATGTATCTTAAGGAAGGAAGAGTCAAAGTAAAAATTGCCATTGCAAAAGGTCGAAAAACTTTTGACAAGCGAGAAGTAATCAAAGAGCGCGATGAAAAACGGAATATTCAGAAAATGATAAAAAATAATCTTTAATATTCATGCATAAACTACGTATTCTTTCAATAGGAAAAACCAAAGAATCTTGGCTAGAGGAAGCTATAGATGAATATCTCAAACGACTATCTAAAATTATTTGTATAGAATTTGTTTGGGCAAAAAATGACGAACAACTTTTAGCATTAGCATCTAAAGAACCCACACTTGTTTGCCTAGATGCCAATGGGAAAATGATGAACAGTGAGGCTTTCTCCACATTTATTGTCAAAAAATTTGAAGAAGGCGGCTCCCGACTCGCTATAGTAATAGGGGGCGCAGAAGGTTTGCCAACAAAATTAAAGCAACACCCTACATTGATCAGCCTTTCACCGATGACTTTTACGCATCAACTCGTGCGCCTAGTTCTTGTCGAACAAATCTATAGAGCTTTTGAAATCGATAAGGGCTCCTGTTACCATAAGTAATTTAAAATACTTGTTCTTTTTCTGCAAATTCTTTATACCCAAAAGCATTTTAATACCCTCAATTCTTATAGGAGCTCAATTATGCTTTCACGTGTAGCGAAAAGAATTGCCCATGCAGATGTCAAAAACCTCCCCCAACATCCCTCCACACAACGCCATAACCGATTTAACACTCTTACTCAAAGCAGCAATAAATTTTCCAAAATTTCTAATATTTCAAATATTGGAAATGACACATTCAAAAGAGGTATATTTTTAGAAGCAGGTGCTTCCGTTGGCGCAGCATGCCACGCAGTGTGTTCGGAGAGTGAGGAAGCAGCATTATTCTGGTCACTTGCAAGTGGAGCATTTGTAGCTGCTTCATTGTACCAACTTGACGAACATTTTAAGAAAGACCAAATTAAAGATCAACCAGCTGGTCAAACAACCAATAATGGAAAAAAAAGCCCTTAAATCTTATATATGGCTGATTATGGTTACATATATATCTAAACGCATTGGAAAATGGATTTGAAAAAAAAGAAATCTTATTTTCGAATGCGTTTAGATATGACTGGACTTACTTACTCTCAACCACATGTTCTTTGCATGTTTGTGCGCAAGTTTGGTTTTTGCTCGCTGCAAGTTTGAAATAAAGCATAGCACCATTGATTAAAGCTGAACCGATAATCACATCGACAAAACCGCGAACATCAGAATTTAATCCCATATATTTAATAGATATACCTAAGCCTATCATCACAGCTAGAAGAATATAGTACTTAGCACTGTAGATATTAGCGATCGATGTTGGATTTGGGAAAGAACGTATTCTTTCTACACCCCTACGTGCTGATTTACCTAATACAAAATTCCCTTTGAAATAACCAATGATTAAGGCAATTACAACCAAGAATAAAGCTGCATTCTCTGCAGTATTAAGATACGGTTGCAATAAATTGATCAAAGGATAATTTCCAAAATCTTGCGTACTAGTGATTAGCAAATTTAACCCCAATCTGAGCAAAGATGCCCCAATGACAAACCAGATTAACCCAGAGATCACAATCAATTTCGTATGACTTAATTTCATTTTCCACTCCATCCTGTTGGTTGATTCGAAATGAAAGTATATCCAATCTAGAAGAATCAAGTACAGTTTTTTTTGTAACAGTCGATTGATTGAAGCATTCATTTTTTTCGCATCTACATAGACAAAAATTATCTTATCATGGTATAAATCCTATAAACCGAATTTCGTTACAGGAATAGACAACATATGCAAATCTCATTGACTTTCATTCGAATACTCTTTTTTAGCTTGTGTGTTCTTTTTTTTGCCACATTCACTACAGCGAGAGCTTCAGATAGCTCTTACTTTACCAATTTAGCTTTAGGGATCGTTTCAGGAGCAGCCTTTGGCGCCGCTCTTATCGGAATCGAAACTTTTTTCAAACGCTTTAATCTGCGAGTCTTTAATATAGCCGCCCTTGGTTTATTCTTTGGGTATGTGATGGGCGAAGCGCTTTTGCTTTTAACCCACTCAGCGTTGGATATAACCAACACCCAAATTTCCTTAGAAGCATTGATGCTTATCCGCATTGGAATATTCCTCTTTGCTGCCTACTTAGGCATGACTTTAACAGCACGAGCTTCAGAAGAATTGTATATAAGCATTCCCTTTGTAAAATTTAAGCCAAGCAGCAACAAAAAGAAAGACCACATAATCGATACTTCGATTTTGTTAGATTCACGAATTATCGACCTTGCAGCTTCCGGCTTATTAGATCACCAATTGATTCTCCCTCACTTCATCTTAAAAGAACTTTATGATTCAGCTGAAACTGGCGATGAAACAATAAAATCGAAAGCTCGTCGTTGCGCTGAAGTCGTCAAGAAGCTGGAAAATATTCCTACATTAGGTTTACGCTATGCCGATCTAGACTTCCCCGAAATAAAAGATTCGATGTGCAAACTAGTCAAATTAGCTCGTTTGCTAGATGCCAATATCTTCACGGGTGACACAAATCGGGTCCAACAATCGACCCTGGAAGGTATTCGCGTCATTAACCTCAATATGTTGTCGATAGCGCTTAAACCTCTGGCCCAGACAGGTGAATTTATCAATATTAAAATCCAACGCTATGGCAAAGAAGCTCGCCAAGGCATTGGATATTTAGAAGATGGAACAATGGTGGTCGTTAACGGTGGCGCTGAATTTATTGGAGAGATCATCCGAGCTCAAGTTCTATCCGTTAAGCACACATCTTCTGGCCGTATGATTTTTTGCAATGCCATAGAAGATCACCTAACGGACTCCAATCTCATTGCCACTTCCGATGATGATGATGATGCGCGTAATTGGTCTGTGACTGGATTAAATACCTTATAAAGCGGAACATTGCGATGGACTGCGGTATTGGCACTGATATCATTGAAGTTAAAAGAGTGGAACAAGCGATCCAGAGATTTGGATCGCGCTTTTTGGATCGCCTTTTTTGCGAAGAAGAACAAATCTATTGCAATCGCCATAAAGAAAGTGCCCGGCATTTTGCCGGGCGTTTTGCTGCCAAAGAAGCTATTGTAAAAGCGCTAGGCACAGGATTCCGCGATGGTGTGACTTGGCTAGATATCACTATTTCCAATGATCCTCTTGGAAAGCCCATTGTGACGTTTTCTAACGCACTAAAACAAAAGTTTAATTCTCCTACAATTCTTATATCCATCAGCCATTGTCGTGAATATGCCACAGCTTTTGCAATCGCAAGCTAGCTGTTAGAGACCAAAAGGGTAATTCAAGCTTAAATATAGGCTGTTCATCTCTTTGGGACAATTTCTCGCAAAGATTCGAAAGGCATACTCTAGACTAACAACCAATCCGTTACATGGAAAGAATTTGCTATATCTCAAGCCAATATCAATGCATTGATGTCTAATCGGACCATATCCATGAAAATGATGCTTTAATTTAAGAGACTCATGCCCCAACCCCCACAGAGAATTGGCAAATAAGCGGACTTGATGCAATTCACAGTAATTATGTTCCCAAGCCACATCTCCTCTAACCCAAGGGTAACCCATATCAGCCCCTCCCACTCCTATAACACCCCAGTAACGAGAAGTCCAAAATTGCATAAAGGAGTGCTCTTTACCAGCAGATAAATGCAGCTCTGCTTCTATGCCGCCGTGATGAAAGGAGGAAAGATTTCTTAGCCCGGGCTTAAAAACTTGCGAAATAGTAATACCGGACACCAAGGAAACGGGATCGGCTACAATATCATTCAGCAAACGATAACGCCCCGTGAGCTTAATGCAATCCAATCCCAAATTACGATAACGTGTATCTGAAGCCAAAATCTCTAATTCTGCTGCATAGTCATCATAAGAAGTACCTGCGCTAAGTTCAAAAAACAAATCGCAAGCTGGACGTTTAATAGAATGGTGATCGGTAGCAACTGAATGGTAACCTTGCAACTTAAAAGCTGCCCTAGTTTCAATCTCTAACGTGTTCCCGTACCAAGGAAGAAGCTCGGTGGCATAAAGGCAAGGGAATATTAGGATAAGAAACAAAGCTAAACGAATGATTCTCAAGCGACAAGTCCTCTCGCTGAAAGCTCTCGTTCTGCTTCAATTGCAGCCATGCATCCTGTGCCCGCTGCAGAGATTGCTTGACGATAGACATGATCCTGAGCATCGCCAGCAGCGTAAACTAAATCGATATTAGTCTGACAAGTGCCAGGCTTGACTTTAATATACCCATTATCATGCAAATCAATTTGATTTCTCATAAATGCAGTATTGGGGGTATGTCCAACGGCAAAAAAGACACCGCCAGCTTCATGCTTTGTTTCATTATCAGTTTTAAGATTCTTAACGATCACATTGCGGACGACGCTATCCCCTTCTATTTTTGTTATTTCACTATCCCAAAGCACTTCAATTTTAGGATGACTCAAAGCGCGCTGCTGCATGATCTTAGAAGCTCGTAGTTTATCCCGGCGATGGACCAAATACACTTTGCTGCCAAATTTTGTAAGAAAAACTGCTTCTTCCACTGCAGAGTCGCCGCCTCCAATGACAAATAGAGGTCTATTCCTAAAAATTGGCATAGCTCCATCACAAACAGCACAAGCTGTCACACCTTTCTGCCAAAATTCCCCTTCTCTAGCCCCGGGAATATCAAGTCGATTCGCGGTAGCTCCGGTAGCTATGATCACGGATAAAGCTTGATAGGAGCTATTATGACCTTTAACGGTAAAGGGGTGAGTTGAAAAATCAACATCAATGACATCTTCAGTCAAAATAGAAGTTCCAAAACGAAGAGCTTGTTTACGAAAATTCTGCATCAAGTCTGGTCCAGTAATTCCTTCTGGAAATCCGGGAAAGTTTTCCACCTCTGTGGTAGTCATAAGCTGCCCACCTGATGGACCGCTGAAAAAGCCCTCATAGAGCAAGGGCTCAAGATTAGCACGTGCGGCATAAATGGCGGCGGTATAACCAGCCGGACCTGATCCTATAATCACTACTTTTTTCTTTTCCATCGAAATTTTCTCCACATTTCTTGTAATTGCCCCTTATTCTATCAGTTTTGGCTCGATTTTCGATACTTTTTTTTCTGATTTTGTGGAAACTCCACTATTAACGAATAGGTCCAATAACTTATTGCGAAAGTGGCGAAATTAATTTATAAGACTTATATATTGACTTGATCAGAATTTTATGAGGTGGCAATGATTACTGAGATAAACCGCAATAAAGTTATAGAGCCCATTGGATTTATTGTGGCAGCTATAACCTTTTTTTTCAGCTTATTACTGTTCTATCTAGATAATAATATGTTTATAGGTAGTCTTTTTGCTGCAATTATTTCTTCCGGATTAACCTGGGCTACATATATTATACTTAGATGGGCGCTCTTAGCATTTAGAGATAAAAACAATTCTTAAAACTGAACAAATCTGTCCACATAAAACTATTGACAAAGGAAAAAAAATCTATCATAATCTAGAGCCATTTGTAAAACTCAGACTATACTATATTTTTAAATAATTTGGTTGTATTATGAACACCTATTTACTTCTTCCTTTTGCAGCTTATTTCTGTGTCCTGCTTTCAATTGGATTAATTTCTCATAAAAAGCAGAACTCTTCTGCAGACTTTATTGTAGGAAATCGATCATTGAACTTTTGGGTCACTGCTCTTTCGGCACATGCTAGCGATATGAGTTCTTGGTTATTCATGGCTTTTCCAGCCGCAGTTTTTATGGGTGGTCTCTCACAAACCTGGATTGCTTTTGGATTACTTACGGGAATGTTCCTTAACTGGCAATTAGTTGCAAAAAAACTTCGCACTTCCACAGAGAACTACGACAGCTATACATTGTCCACTTTTTTTGAAAAGCGTTTTAATGACACTTCTGGAGTTCTTAGGCTTCTCACAGCAATTATGGCTTTAACTTTTCTAACTTGTTACATCTCTGCCGGCCTAATTGCTATGGGTGGCATTCTTGAATCCCTATTCGGCATCGACTTTTATGTGGGCATAACGATCGCATGCGTTGTTATTCTCATCTACACATTCTCGGGGGGATTTATTACTGTAGCATGGACAGATCTATTTCAAGCCCTTTTCTTAATATCTATGATTTTGATTGTGCCTATAGTGGCTTATTTTAAGCTAGAAAATGGATTTACCACTATTTTGGAATCCGCAAGAGCCAAAGGCGTGACACTTAGTCTTTTTCCCGATTTCTCGTTCAAATCAATTCTTGGAATAGTCTTTCTCATTCTTTCCTGGGGTTTAGGCTACTTCGGGCAACCACATATTGTCACTAAATTTATGGGTATCCGAAAAGCAAGTGATATGAATAAATCAAAATATGTAGGGATGACTTGGCAATTAATTGCATTGCTGGCCGCAGCTGCTATTGGCTTGGTCGGTATCCCTTATTTTGCTGAAGGTTTGGCAAATCCGGAGTTAGTATTTATTGAAATGGTTAAATCCATGTTTCACCCTTTATTGGCTGGGTTTATTTTATGCGGCGTTCTAGCTGCCAGTATGTCCACTATGGATTCGCAAATCCTGGTATGCGGCTCTGTCATTAGCGAAGATTTATATAAAAACATCTTTAAGAAGCCGGCATCCCAAAAAGAATTATTGATTATTACGCGCTTAGGCATAGTCTTCGTATCTGCGTTATCATTGTTTTTTGCATTAAATAAAAACAGCACTATTCTTGAGGCCGTGCTATATGCTTGGTCAGGCCTAGGCTGTGCGTTCGGCCCTTTAGTTTTGATGTCTCTTTATTCCAAAAAGGCCAATAAGTTTGGCGCTGTTGCAGGAGTACTCACCGGTGGTCTTGTAGCTGGCTTTTGGAATACGATGAATCCCTATTTTACTGAGATGACAATTCCTTCTATGATTCCAGGATTTTTTATCAGCTTGCTCAGTATCAGTGTAGTTTCATGGCTAACAGAAACTGAAAGAAGCGTAAGTAGTGTCGAAGTTAGCAGCTAAATAAGTGAGCCCTAATGCTCGTAATTCTAGTAAATTTTCTTCAAACAATATGAAGTGAGAATTTGCAGCTTAAGGTAGGTTAATTTAAGTAAAAATATCCCTCTGAGCCTTTTCTGATTTTCGTTAAGCGGGAAAAGAACTTAGGGAGGAAGCTAGTTTATTTGCAGAATTGTGTTAAGTATGCCAATGCAACAAGGCAGAAAGACTAAAATCTATATGTCAGTGCCTTGTTACATTGTTAAATTTATGTAGCAGCTTTATTAAGATTCGCTTCTTTTTTCAATATAAGAGACCACATCCCCGACAGTTTTTAGCTTCTCAGCTTCTTCTTCGGAAATTTCACATGAAAAACGCTCTTCAAAAGTCATGATCAACTCTGTAAGATCTAACGAATCCGCATTAAGATCTTCAACAAAAGATTTTGAAAGACCCACATCTTCTTTGTCGACACCAAGCTGTTCTACGACAATGTCGATAACTTCTTGTTCGATTGACATAATAAATTCCTTGTTTTTGGTTAAATTTAAATTAATTGATTTTTCCTAAAAAGGACATTTTACAAGGTTCATTAAAAAGATTCAAACATAAAAAGTGCTTAACTCGTGTTTACATATATAAATGCATCCAAAAATCCGATTTTGAATGCGTTTACGTATACATTTTTATTACATTACCATGCCGCCGTCGACGGTAAACACTTGCCCAGTAATATAATCCGATAAACTGCTAGCTAAAAATAAGGCCACGTTTGCAATGTCATCTGGTGAACCCATGCGTCCCAATGGAATTTTAGCTAAGGTAGCCTCTTTCTGAGAGGCATCCATCACTTCTGTCATACTCGTCGCAATAAATCCGGGAGCAATACAATTCACATGTATATTACGAGAAGCCAATTCTTTGGCCAAGGCCTTAGTCATCCCGATAATCGCGGCCTTTGAGGCGGCGTAATTCACCTGACCGGCATTTCCCGTTAATCCGATCACGGAGCTCATGTTAATAATTTTTCCTTTTCTCGCTTTCAAAAAGGATCGCACTAATGATTTGCACGTATTGTAGCAGGATTTAACATTTACATTCATGACCTCATCCCAATCGGCTTCACTCATCTTCATTAAGAGTTGATCGCGCGTAATCCCGGCATTGTTAACTAAAACATCAACACGCTGGTGCTTCTCCAACACTAATTTGATAGCTTGGTCGACTGCTGAAAAGTTGCCAATATCGACTGGAAAAAAATCCGCACCACCAGTATTTGACATAGCTTTAAGAGCCTCAACAACCTGGGCGCCTCGTTCAATATTTGTTCCAAAAATCGCAACATAAGCTCCTTGTTCGGCATAACGTAAAGCGATTGCTTTGCCAATACCTGCTGTTCCACCTGTGACAATTGCAATTTGACCCTTTAACAGATCTTTCATGATGTCCCCAACTTTAACTGTTCTTCAAGAATAGCAATATCTTTAATATTTTCTAAGCTAATACACGGTGCAGTAACACCAATCCGCTTATTAAATCCGGATAATGCTTTTCCACACCCAAGCTCTACAAACATTTCAACGCCAGCTTTCATCATGTAACGAATGCCTTGTTCCCATCGCACCGCCTGAGTGACTTGCTTAATCAAATTAAGCCGAATTTCTTTAGTATTTAAAACAGGCGCACCTGTGACATTCATCACTAATTCCACGCCGCTCTCTTTTAAAGAAGCGTTCTCAATATAAACACTTAATCGATCTTCGGCCAATTTCATTAAACCGCTATGAAAGGCCCCATGCACCGGAAGTGGAAGAACGCGTTTAGCACCTTTTGCCTTTGCGGCAATAGATCCTGCTTCAATTCCCTTAGGAGTACCGGAAATAACAACTTGGCCCGGACAGTTATAATTGGCCGCCCATAAGTCATTCGGTAAATTAACCTCTTTAACCATAGCCTCAACTACTTCAGCATCTAGCCCCAGGATCACCGCCATCGCACCTCTTGCTGCCTCGCAAGCATCATTCATAAATTGTCCCCTGTGTTGAA
>JACDGH010000304.1:767-2988 GCA_013815395.1 Parachlamydiaceae bacterium | reverse complement strand
GTCCAATAGACGCCTAAGTTTGACTAGAAGAAGCTTATTTGCGTGCGATCTATTTGTTTCGCTTGTTTTTTGTAGTCCAGCGAGCTTGTAAAGAGAGTCTCTTTCGAGTTTAATAAAGTTCTCATTCATGCGTTGGCTCTTTCTTGTTTGCACCCATAGGGCAAAAGAAACATCATCAGAGTGTAGTTCTAGTGTTTTATTTTTAATAGCAGCTCCCAGGAATGCCGTTTTCTCTTTTTGAAACGCTGCTGAATTCAAAATTGTAAGAGTAATCTCATTGGGATAGCTATCATGAGCTACTACTTTTCCATGAATTTCTAAGAGCCTAATTTCATACTCTATGTACTCTTCTCTTAGCTTGCTTTTTGAATGGGGGGATTTTTTCCTTTTGAAAATGATCTTTGTATTTTCCAAACCTCTAAGATGCTCGTAGAACTCTATTTTTTCTGAGCTGTTAAAATTGGCGTCTCTCTCCGGATAGCATAATTTCATGAGTTTTGTGAGTTCACATGTATAGGTGAACCTTTCAAGTTGATTTGCAAGTTGCCAGGCAGCCATCCAAATCTTGTTTTGCACCCCTTGTAGTCGTTTCACGACAATTTCCGAGATCTTGGTGGCTTCTTCTGGACAAGAAGCTATGAGCCGATGTTCTAGTCTTATACTGCTTCCGCTAGAGTCTTTTTTTTGTTCGGATTGTAGGATATAGGTATTTGTTCCTTTTTGTCTTTTTAGCTCTACATTTTTAAGGAGTTGGGGCATGTGGTATACCCTGTCAGCTACAAACCTACTGATTCCAAATTCTTCTTTCGAGTCTACAGTTTTATAAAAACCTTCCTCTATAGAAGCTGGCTTTCTAGCGAGGATTGCTTCTATAGCTTGTTGAACTTCATCAACAGAGGCTATCGATTGTTTTTTGCCTTCTAAAGTAATTAAAGGTTGATTTATTTGCTCGATAGAAGAAATTACCTCATTTTTTTCGTTGTGAGTAAGTTTATTGAAGCTTGACGTGACTTGAGTCACTATTTCGTGATCAGCTTTCTCAAGTACCAGGTCTTGGTTTTGTCCAATAGGAATCGTTTGTAGTTTTGGAATGTTTGTAAATGGTTCTTTACTTCCCATCTTATAGATTGAAATTTCATTTTGAACAGAGTGAAGCTCGTTGGAATTCACAGGAGGTATAGCGTAGTAATTCCTTTCATCTCCTTCTGGAGGATCAATTATTACCTCTTTGTTGTTTTCTATCTTAAAATATCTAAAGCTGACACCCACACCATTCTCTAGGCGGTGTATCTCACCGATATTTTTTGTCTCATTATAAATTTTTAAGTATTGGACATTGAGTTCTTTATCTTCCGACATTAATGCGACCTGTTTATTGTTGCAATATGCTCATACCCATCTTCATCGTTCGTGTAAGAGATGGCATTACTATTTCGGAGAGAAAGTTTCCCAGAGTTACCTTGAAGGTCATATACTGCTGAATGTCCTATACCCGTCTCACGCCCTTTTAGAATTTCTAGGTAGAGCGCAGATTCTTTTGGAATGCTTTTTCCACATCTTCCTATGTTACCTTCCTGGGAGAATCCGGTATAATTTCTATTCCACATACCTATAATCATGTTTGCTGCACGTTCAATATCTCCCGCTTCTCCTATTGCTACAGGATTTATAGTAGCCTCACTCACGACGGATCTATTGAATTGGGCGGCAAGCAATAGAGGAAGACCTGTATCAACAGCACAGTCTTTTATCATCAGACAAATCTGCTTTAACTCTTCCTGTCTTTGAATGGTTTTCTTGTTCAATTGTCGGAGGAGTTGCACGTAGTCAATGATAACTAAGCCAACATTGGTATTTTTTTTTAGAAATCGTATTGCTGCTACCAGTTCTTCAGCAGCATAGTCACAATAAGAAATATTAAGTCTGCCAGATTCAATAAGAGATTTAAAGAATTCATCTTTAAGTTTTATAAAATCTTTAGTTTTATTGAATGTGATGTAATTAGTTTGCCTATCTCGAAAATAGCTTTTGATTGATTCTCTGTTGTTACTCGAAAGGTTCAGATTCATATATGTATTGAGAAATAACGAAAGAATAGCGGCTCTACTCTCTTCAAATGATAAGAAAAAAACTTGTTTATCCTCATGAAGTGAAAGATAGTTAAGAGCAAAATTGATAGTTAATAAAGTTTTTCCGTGTCCCGTAGGGCCCGCTATAATTG
>JACDGH010000304.1:0-757 GCA_013815395.1 Parachlamydiaceae bacterium | reverse complement strand
AATTGTAATGGCTCCGCCAGGTATTTTTAAATCGATCTTTCCAAGTGTAAAGCCTACTCGAACGCCAGGAGAAGTATTTCTTATTTCCTCTGCTATGGCATCTTCGTTAACTGGATCTAAAAAATGTCTATAAACTGAATCTGCTTTTGGCTTACTAGCCTTCAGATTTTCAACCTTAATTTCTAGACGTTCAAGAGCTTGATGGGGTTCAATTCCTTTTTCTAGGTCCTCAATAATGCTTTGATCTATTTTTATGAGAGAACGTTTGATCGTAAGCTGTCGAAGATCTTCGCAATATGCTTCTATATGAGCAGATGTACCTGCGAATTGAACTAAACCAGTCAAATAGCCATAACTGCCAACTTCTTTCAGCTTGTTACAACTTTTAAGGGTCTCCGCAAGGGTAAGGATGTCTACAACGCCTTTTATCTTGTAAGTTTCCTTTATAGCGTTAAATATTACCTTGTGTCTGTCATCTGCAAAGTCATCTTCTTTAATTATTCCGTCTGCAATCTTTAACCTTTCGATCGAATCAATCATGCAACCGAGAACAATCATTTCGACTTCTTGGGAAGATGTGATAATTGTTGTAGGCATTATCTTTGCCCGTTTTCTTTGTTTTTCTTTTCGACGAATGCAAAAAATGCAAGTTCATCGATTAGAACACGCTTAGAAACACGCCTAATAACTTTATCAAAGCCGTTATGCTTGGCATTGAAGATTAGCCATCTTAAACCAGCTACAGAAGGCCATGGAT
>JACDGH010000038.1 GCA_013815395.1 Parachlamydiaceae bacterium | reverse complement strand
CGCTACTACTGACGTTTTGCGAGGAATATTGCGGCTCACCCGCAGCAAGGAATTTGAACAAACTCCATTTAAGGATGCTAAAAAATGAAATATTCAGAGACTCATGAGTGGATAGAAGTCAAAGACGGTATTGGAATTGTGGGAGTGACGAACTATGCCCAAAAAGAGCTAGGCGATATCGTCTATGTAGAACTTCCTCAAGTAGATAAAAATATTATAAAAGGCCAAGAAGCGGTTGTACTTGAATCAACAAAAGCCGCTGCAGATGTCTATTCACCAGTTTCAGGGAAAATTATCGAAGTCAATACAACTCTAAATTCCACATCAGAACTTGTCAATACCTCCCCAGAAGCCAAAGGATGGTTATTTAAAGTTTTATTGTCCGACGTTAAAGAACTCGATGAATTACTTGAAGATGAAGCCTATAAAGCAAAGTTTCTTTAGATGAGGGCCTAATGGATTTTATTTCAAATCAAGAGAATCAGATTAATGCCATGCTCAAAGTTATTGGGGTGGAAAATATCGACGCTCTCTTTTCTGCTGTTCCACAAAATTTGAGGTTATCTAGCCCAGATGAAGACGATGGTCTCTCAGAATTTGAGGGGATGCAACTTCTAAAAGAAATCGCTGCAAAAAACACTTATCCCGCATTCACAAATTATCTGGGTGCTGGTTCCTATGAACATCATGTTCCCGCTATTGTAGGGGCCACATGCGCAAAGTCAGAATTTTTAACCGCGTATACCCCCTACCAAGCCGAAACTTCGCAAGGTATGCTGCAAATAATTTTTGAATTTCAATCAGCTATTTGCGCTTTAACAGGTATGGACGTTTCCAATGCATCACTATATGACGGTGCAAGCGCATGTGCTGAAGCGCTTTTGATGGCCTTGCGCCTCAATAAAGGGCGCAATAAAGTTTTGATTGCTAAATCTATGCATCCTCACTATCGAGCAGTTTGTGAACAGTATTTAAGGAGCCATCAAACTGAAATCAAAATCGTTCCTTTTGATTTAGAAGGGAAAATCGATAAAGCTAATCTGTTAAGCTCCATCGATGATCAAACCGCAGCTGTACTCATCCAATCTCCAAATTTTTTTGGGATCCTCGAAGATTTGCACCCCATTGTCACTGCTGCCAAAAAACACCAAGCATTCACGATTCAATGCGGCAATCCCTTAGCTTATGGCTTATATGCCTGTCCAGGTGAGTCAGAAATAGATATTGCCGTGGGTGATATGCAACCCATTGGATTGCCTTTGCAATTTGGTGGCCCCTATGCAGGTTATCTAGCTTGTCGCCAAGATTTAGTGCGGCAGATGCCGGGACGGATTGTAGGTGAAACCAAGGACTCAGAAGGTCGTAGAGGCTTTGTGCTTACGTTGCAGGCTCGCGAGCAACACATACGGCGAGAAAAAGCCACTTCAAATATTTGCACCAATCAAGCTTTAGCGGCCTTAGCTAGCCTGGTGGCCATGTTATGGTATGGACCTGTTGGACTTCAGAAACTCTCCCTCACAAATTTTCAACGTACAGCCTATTTAAAAGAAAAATTGGCAATACTTCCAAAAGTTAAATTAATGGCTAAAGCTCCATTCTTTAATGAATTTGCAGTTAATTTCGGTCGCCCTGTAAATATTGTGCAACAACATTTTCGAAAAAATAATATTGAGCCGGGTCTTGATTTGAGCCGCTTTTATCCCCAGCTAGAAGGTTATTTCATCATCGCAGTTACAGAAACCAAAAGTAAAGAACAGCTCGACCAATATGTACAAATTGCTCAAGAACTACTAGAGGGAGTTGAGGTGATTTCATGAGCAAAACGGTATTTGAAAAGAGCCAATGCGGACAAAATGCTTATAGCCTTCCAAAGGACGATGATGAATTTAAAAAACATCTACCAGAAAAAGAGCTGCTGCGAAAATTAGATATTCCCCTTCCCGAACTATCTGAGATCGATCTAACACGTCACTTTACTCTTATGGCCTCTCGCAATGTAGGCATTGATAATCAGTTTTATCCTCTTGGTAGTTGTACCATGAAGCTCAACCCGCGAGTCAATGAATGGTGCGCTGCATTACCTGGATTTACACATACTCATCCCTTTGCGCCTGAAGAATCCGTGCAAGGGAATTTACAAGTCATCTTTGAATTAATCCAAATTTTATGTCGCGTTTGCGGCATGACTGCCGGGTCTCTTTTACCTAATGCTGGTGCGCAAGGGGAATTTACAGGGGTTAAGATGATTGCTGCCTACCATCTTAAAAGGGGCGACAAGAACCGTAATGAAATGCTTATTCCCGATAATGCACATGGAACCAATTCTGCCACGGCGGCAATGGCAGCCTTTAAAATCATTTCTGTGCGCACCAATGAGAAAGGCGATATGGATTTAGAACATCTCAAAGAGGTGGTCTCCGAACGCACGGCTGGACTGATGTTGACAAATCCTAATACCTTAGGTTTATTCAGCGGAGTCGTCACTGAAATTGCAGAAATTGTACATGAGAAAGGGGGCTTGCTTTATTACGATGGCGCCAATCTCAACGCCATTTTGAATGTGGTACGACCGGGGGATATGGGATTTGATGTCATGCATATCAATCTACATAAAACATTTTCTACCCCACATGGTGGCGGTGGACCTGGATCAGGTCCAATATTTTGCAACGAAAAACTTAAAGAATTTTTACCTGTACCACGGGTAGAAAAAGTCAATGAAGCCTTTCAAATTGTGTGGAATGACCCCATGAGTATTGGCAAAATAGCTACCTTTCATGGTAATTTCGCCATTTATTTGCGAGCTTATTTATATGCGAAACTGCATGGTCACTATGGTTTAAGACGCATTGCGGAAATAGCTGTCTTAAATGCTAACTACTTGAAGAAAAAGCTTGAAAATCTTATGACCATTCCCTTTCCACAATCCTGTATGCATGAATTTGTCATCCAGGCGGATACGTTTATGGATAAGGGTGTGCGGGCTTTAGATATTGCCAAACGCCTTTTGGATTATGGCGTGTATGCACCCACGATCTATTTTCCTTTGATTATCAAAGAATGTATGCTCATTGAACCGACAGAAAGTGAATCCAAAGGGACTTTAGACAAATTTATTGAAATTTTCGAATCAATTATCAACGAGATCAAGACAAACCCAGAGCTAGTAAAAACAGCGCCGCATACCAAGCCGGTTTCGCGCCTCGATGAACTGTATGCAGCCAAAAACCCTATTTTCAAGCATGCCACACATAAGGTCGAGAGCTGTTTTGTAGAAAAGTTGAGTGAATCTCCCTCGCATGTGCTTGGATCGTCTGCGCCCTTTAATTCATAAGGCTTCGCAGGTGCTAAAAAGCAGTTTTTTGCTTAGATGCATGCTTTCAGCTGTTCCAAGAGTGTAAAATATCGCATAAAAAAATTGACTTCTAAAAATTTCTTTGTCACTATCCTGAAATAGCAATGTCCTATATATTAAATATTCCAAGGAGCTGTTATCATGTCTTCACTACTATCTGTTACTAAGTTGCAATCGGACTACACTGGTGTGCCAAGCACATCTGAGCCACTCGTAAAAACATATTCTCCAGAAAAAACACCAACTGACGAAAAAATTAGCGAACTTGTAAAAAAATATCACACATATAACTCGGATTACGAACATCCTTACAGAGATCCAAAAGGTAGGCCCCAACTTTTAGATGCTCTTTTGACTGAATGTCGGTTACCATTTGCTATACATTCAATTAATAAATACACTCAAGAAACAGAAAATGACATAAAATCAATTGTTACATTGATGCCGGACACTCTACATTGTGTCTTAGGAAGACTAAAAAGCAGAGGTACAGTCACTCCATTGGTGGCAGCCTGCCATAATGAACATATACCGCCTCATATCATTAAATTTCTAATTGAAAACGGTGCAGATCCATCCGAAACTGTAGAAGTGAATGGCAAACCGGTTTCTATCGTCGAAAGCTTATTATGCGGCACGGAAAAGAAATATTGCACAAAAGAAGAACAAACTGAAATTGAAAAAGATCTTGCACGTGCCGATGCTATAAAAAAGATATTTGCAGAATTTAGCAGCCCTAAAGAATCTAAAGAAGAAAGCTAATATTAAGCAGTGATGACGGCTGCGCCATGAAAACGACCATGGCGCAGGTCGTCCAAAGCTGCATTGACCTTACGAAGTGAATATGTCGTGACTGAAGTCTCAACAGGGATGCGAGGAGCTAATTCCAAAAACTCCTCGCCATCCCTACGTGTTAAATTTGCCACCGATCGCAAGGTGCGCTCTTCCCATAATAATGAATAAGGAAACGCTGGGATATCGCTCATGTGTATGCCTGCACAGACCACGATAGCGCCTTTAGAAGTGGCTTTTAAAGCCTTTGGGATTAAATCACCGCTGGGAGCAAAAATAATAGCCGCATCAAGCTTATTGGGGGGCAAATCATCTACACTGCCTGCCCATATGGCCCCTAAAGACTTTGCAAAATTTTGCGTTTCTATATCTCCTGGACGGGTAAACACAAAAACAGAACGTCCTTGATGGCGTGCTATTTGAATAACAATATGGGCGGCTGCTCCAAAACCATATAACCCTAAATTTCTACCTTGTTCGGTAAAACGCAATGCACGCGATCCTATCAGACCAGCACATAATAATGGGGCCGCTTGTATATCGGGATAATGATCAGGAATTGAAAAACAATAAGCTTCATTGGCCACGCAAAACTCTGCAAATCCCCCGTTAGTATGATAGCCAGTGTATAATGGCGCATCACATAAATTTTCTCTGCCATCCAGGCAATAATGACAATGACCGCAGGTTCCACCTAGCCAAGGCACGCCAACTCTTCTGCCAAGCAAGGTGTGCGTCTCTATTCCTTTTTCAACCACAGTACCAACAATTTGATGTCCCGGAATAATAGGAAGCACGGGATGCGTAAGTTCGCCATCGATCACGTGTAAATCAGTGCGGCAGAGGCCACAGCAATGTACTTTGATAAGCAGCTGCCCCTTTCCGGGGATCGGCTTAGGTAGATCCATCCACTCTAGCGGCGATTTTAATTTTGTAAGTACCATGGCATGCATAGTATTTCCCAATTTTTATCTCCCGCGAACGGTATCAACCACCAGTCCGTTCTAATTTTTGAAACAGGGGGTCATGCCGAATATTATCAAATTCACGTTGATGTAGAATTTCCCGTAAATTAGGCAATCCTTCTTTGACAGCGCATTGTAGCCAGCCGATCGCCGGACGAACCTCACCTAAGATAGCTAAACAAAAAGCATTAATCAGCGCCGTATCATAATTTGGTAGAGATTGATACGAACGCGTACCCAACTTTACAGCTTGCTGCCATTGGCCTTGCCGGTAAGCCAACTGTTGTAAAAGCCGCAATGAATCATTTTCAAGTTTAGCACTGAGAGGCATAAGCATTTCATAAGCCTCTTGAAAAGCCCCTCTTTCAGCAAGCAAGGCAGCTGCATGCTCAGTGGCATTAATATAAATAACCCCGGATTTTGTTAAGTCTCTAATCCGTTGTAATTTATTTAATGCCTCCTCTTTATGTCCGCGTTTTAAGTCATGTTCAGCTTCTTTCAACAGATGTTGCAGAATCAAATTTTGATCTTGCTCTGTAACAAGGAGGCTTTGTTTCCAGGAACGGTAGCTTTCAAAGGCCAACATCATAAAAATTACACCGGCAACGACTGCATGGATTGAAAAGAAAAACAGCCCTAAAATAATAGATAAAAGCATACTGATGAATAAACCTATCTTAATGCCTCGCACCCCAAACAATGATTCGAGGATAATTCCTAAGAGTTTTCCCCCATCTAAAGGTTGTACGGGAACAAGATTAAGGATCGTCCAAAAAATATTTACATAAAATGTGACCATTAGAGCATAAGCTAAAGCTGAAGAGGAATCTGAAGCAATAAAACTGCGTTTAAAAATGAAAGCCAGTATCCCCAAAGATAACCCAGCTAAAGGACCATTAAGGACAATAATAAAATCTTGCCATAACTTAAGTTTGCGGCCGGTCCTTTGGGTCACACCGCCCATAGCCACTAAATCAATCTTAGCTTTTTGTCCAAAAAAAAGGGCTGTGAGCGCATGGCCATATTCATGCACTAATACTGAAGTAAAAATAATAGCCACCCAGATAGAAGCTTCAAAAATGTTTAAAGTATTCATCCAAGCTATAGCTGCAGCTAATAGCCAAAAAAGGGGGTAAATTGAAATAGGTATAGTACCGGGGATTTTAATCATAACTACATTTTACGCTTTTGCCCTTTGTATGGCAATCCCCATCTCAGCTGGACTTTCGGTCACATAGGCACCGGCCTTTTTGAGGGCAGCTATCTTATCTTTAGCGGTTCCCTTGCCCCCAGAAATAATTGCTCCGGCATGTCCCATCCGTCTTCCTGGAGGAGCAGTTACCCCTGCAATAAAAGCAGCCACCGGTTTAGTGCAATAGGCTTTAATCCACTCTGCAGCCTTTTCTTCCTCTTCTCCACCAATTTCTCCAATCATTAAAATAGCTTCTGTGGCAGGGTCTTGCTCAAATAATGTCAAGATATCAATAAAATTCGTCCCATTGAGCGGATCGCCACCAATGCCCACGCATGTAGATTGACCCAAACCTAATAGAGTCGTTTGCCAAACAGCTTCGTATGTCAATGTACCAGAACGAGACACAATTCCAATGGATCCTTTTCGATGGATATAGCCAGGCATAATGCCGATTTTACATTCTTCAGGAGTGATGATGCCTGGGCAATTTGGACCGATTAGACGACTTGTTTTGCTATGCCGCATCACCTGACTAACTTCGAGCATGTCGCGCACCGGAATGCCTTCTGTGATGCAGACAATCAAAGGCACACCAGCTTCTTCGGCCTCAAGAATTGCTTCAGCAGCAAAGGGGGGTGGCACAAAAATTAATGAAGCATCGCATTGAGTTGCGGTCCTAGCTTCTCCCACCGTATCAAATATAGGACAATTAAATAACTGTTGTCCCCCTTTTCCCGGAGTAACTCCACCCACAAAATTTGTGCCATAAGCGATGCATTGCTCGGTATGAAAGCGACCTGATTTTCCTGTGATCCCTTGAGTGATCACTTTGGTCTTTTTATTGATAAGAATAGACATGAACACTTCCTTATATTAGCAATCTAGTGAAGCTGCAACCACTTTTTCAGCTGCCGAAGCTAAGGTATCAGCAATCACGATATTGAGACCTGAATCAGCCAGCATTTTTTTACCTTGGTCGACATTAGTGCCTTCCATTCTCACAATGAGCGGCACCTTCACCATTAACTCGCCAGCAGCGGCAATGATACCAGCGGCAAGTGTGACACAATTCATGATCCCTCCGAAGATATTGACTAAGATCGCTTTGACTTTTGGATCGGACAAAATAATTTTAAATCCCTCGGCAACTTTTTCTTTCGTAGCACCGCCTCCAACATCCAGAAAGTTTGCTGGAGAACCGCCATACAAATGAATGATATCCATCGTAGCCATGGCCAGTCCTGCTCCATTGACCATACAGCCAATTTCCCCATCCAGGGCTACATAGGCCAAATCAAATTCTTTAGCCTGAGCTTCATAAGATGGGATTTGAGTAGGATCATAAAAGCCGGCTATTTGCTGTTGTCGATAAAGGGCATTGTCGTCGACACTTAATTTAGCATCTAAGACAATCAATTCCCCTTGGGAAGTTTGGATGAGTGGATTGATTTCTAAAAGCGAAGCATCTGTTTCGATGAAGGCTTTTGCCAAGGCTTTTACAATTTTTTTACCCTCTTCGGCCTGCTTGCCTTGCCATCCCATGAAATTAGCAAGATGGATCAATTGATAATTTCGCAAGCTCCCATCGCTTCCTATAGGGAAAGTAAGAATTTTTTCGGGAGTATTAGCAGCAACTTCTTCGATGTCCATTCCTCCAGCGGGCGATGCGATGAACATAGCTTGCGCATTTTTGCGATCGATGATGGCACCAATGTAATATTCTTGTGCAATATCAAATAAAGGCGAGATTAAAATCTGATTGGCGATCACCCCTTCGGGTCCAGTTTGATTATTGATGATTTTCATTCCTAGCAGCTTCTTTGCATATTCGATAATTTCTTGGCGATTCTTTGCAACTTTTACCCCACCCGTTTTACCGCGGCCACCGGCATGCACTTGAACTTTAAGCACGGCCTGATTTAAATCCATCTCTTCAATGATTTGCTCGACTTCTTCAAGGCTAGAGACAACAGCAACATCGAGAATATGGATGCCAAATTGTTGTAGAATGATTTTAGCTTGAAATTCATGAATATTCATTATTTATTATCCTTTGTCTAATAAAAGCGACCATAAAAGATCTTACATTTAGCAGCAACAGTTCTTTATCAAGGAGTAATCGGTAGCAAAAATTTGTAAATTTTGCTATGATACCAAAAAAATTAGTTCCTACCGAGACAATTGCAAAAGTAAACGGCTGGCTTGTTTCTCAAGGGCCGCATATAGATGTTTAAAGGTTTAACGGAAACGCAGAGAGACGCGGGGACGCAGAGAAGCAAAATAGTGGTACGAGTAATTTATACAAGTGGTTATTAAAGCAATAAATATCCACGTGCAACTTTTTATAATCAAATTTTACTTCTCTACGTCTCTGCGTTCCCCCGCTTCTCAGCGTATATCTCAAAAACTTATCAAAGCGGCATTCAGAAACAAGCCAGCCATTTACTTTTGAATCTTCTCTAACGGGGCCCATTTCTTTTATTACTTTTATTTATTAACCCACTTCAAGAGAGAATATGGTCTTTAAATTTCTTAAATCCAGCTTTGCTGGTGTCAAAAATGCCTTAGCCAAAACAGGATCACTCATTGGAAATAAGTTGCGCTCCCTCTTTGGCGGACCTATTAACGAAGAGACTCTTGAAAAATTGGAACAGCTGTTATACGAAGCCGATCTTGGTGTGCAATATGCCCAAGAATTAACAGGCAAAGTACGCGAAAGTCTAAAGCAAGACCCCTCTCTTAAAAGCGAAGAGCTCATCCAAAAAATTCGCGATGAAATCCTCAAAGGTATAAATCACAATTTTACAGATACTACCCAGTTACAAATACTAGCTCCTCATATCATCCTAGTCATTGGTGTCAATGGGAACGGGAAAACAACTTCCGTAGCAAAATTAGCGCGCCGTTATCAAGCTGAAGGTAAAAAAGTTTTAATAGCAGCGGCCGACACTTTTCGTGCAGCCGCTGTGGAACAACTGACGATCTGGGCAGAAAGATTAGAAATAGATATTGTCAAAGGGCATTCCAAAAGCGATCCTGCCGCTGTCACCTTTGATGCGGTCACGGCTGGCAAAGCACGCGGGGCCGACGTGGTCATTATCGACACTGCAGGGCGCTTGCACACAAAAATTCCTTTAATGCAGGAATTGGAAAAAATCAGACGTTCATGCAGTAAAATCATCCCTTCTGCTCCGCATGAAACGCTCCTTGTTCTAGATGCCACCACAGGGCAAAACGCTATCGACCAGGCAAAGACTTTTCATAAATTTACGCCTATCACAGGCTTAATTCTTACAAAACTTGATGGCTCTGCCAAGGGCGGAATTGTGTTAGCTATTCAAAAGCAGCTGGGTATACCTGTCAAATTTATTGGAGTTGGTGAGGGGTTGGAAGATCTGCAACCCTTTGACCTTAAGGTTTTTGTAGATGCCTTGCTTGAATAGAAAATAAATAATATAAAATAATAATTTGACATAATATTCCACTAGTTTTATTATAAGAATATAGGGCTTTGCATTTGTTTCTTGTGACACAAGATAAAGCAAGCGACACTAGCAAGTGCCCCTTGATTAGGTTATATGGGGGGTTAAGTAGGCAACTTATAAATACTCAGCTTAATTAAATTAACATTGAGTACATTAAGTTTGAATACTAACTAAATGAAATGACAATAGGCAGTCTAGGGCATCAATAATGCCCGCCTTTGAGTTGGATTTGGAAGCTTTTAGAGAAAGCCCTAACAAAGTAATCAACGGTCATATTCTCTTTTAACTTCTAATAAAAAAAAATCCATAAAAATTAGTTCTTAAGAACTTGGCAAAGACGCTTAAAGTCATTTCATTCCCCTTGTTTTTTCTGTAAGGCAATTTCGTACCCAGATGCTCAATATAGGTTTTACACTTAAGTAGTTTGATAAATTTGTAGGCTTACTAATTTTTAAGTATATTGTAATTAAATATTTAATTTATACTTGTATTTTACGTAAGAGGAAATTAGTATCTGGGTATGTAATAGCTTTACAGTGCTATTTTGTTCAAGTTTGTTGAAATTATTACTAATTGATTTTTTACAAGAGGTAGGAATTATGAATATCACTAGACGTCTCACTTTTTTATCCTGTTTAACTTTGATGGCATTGGCGTCAACTAGTCAACTAAGCGCAGCTTCACCTGGAGAAACCGACAAATTGGTTGCTCGCGGTGGGGAAGGGCGTGGAGGAGGCGGGGGCGGCCGTCAAAGCATGGGTGGTGGCGGCGGTGGACGTGAAAGCATGGGTGGTGGTGGTGGACGTGGCGATTGGGGCGGAGGCGGCGGACGTGGAAATTGGGATGACGGAGGTCGTGGAGAAGGGCGCCATGAAGGATGGGAAGGCCACCATGGTTGGGATAATGATGGCGGCTGGAATAATGGATGGGGCGGAGGAGTGATCGTGGCTCCAGGTTATGGCTACTATAACAATTATAGTTATCCCTATGACTCTTCTTATTACAATAATGGGTACAATGGATATTATCCTAGCTCATCTTACAGCAATAGTTATTATGTCTACCCGCAATAGCTAAAATCTACAGCAGAAGTCAGAATCCGATGTCGATTGTCAAATTTATCTAATGATTCAAATTCAATCAATAGATATAAATAGGCAGTCGGCATCGGATTCTGACTTCTTGTTTTCTATAATTTCTTATAATAAGTGACAATGAACGAACCTATTTTGCAAGTTAAAGACCTTTGTACCAGTTTACAACTCGAAGGTCGTGCTGTGACACTTGTAGACCACTTCTCCTTAAATTTATATCGCGGCCAAACCGTCGCTTTAGTGGGAGAGTCTGGCTGTGGCAAAACTATGACTGCTTTATCCTTAATGCGTATATTACCGCAACCGGCAGCCCTGCCTTCAACGGGCAAAGTTATTTTTAAAGGTAAAAATTTATTAGACTTATCCGAAAAAGAAATGCGCCAAATCCGCGGCAGCCGCATTGCTATGATCTTTCAAGATCCCGCCTCAGCTTTAAATCCTGTGTATACGATTGGCAACCAACTTATGGAAGTGGCCGAACTTCATCTTCAACTTTATGGCGAAGAAGCTATAGAATGTTGCCTTAAAGCTTTGCAAGAAGTAGGCATCCCTGCTCCTCTAGAACGCTTTAACGATTATCCTCATCAAATTTCGGGAGGGATGCGGCAGCGAGTGATGATTGCCATGGCCCTAATGTGCGAGCCGGATATATTAATTGCCGATGAACCCACGACCGCATTAGATGTAACCATTCAAGCACAAGTCCTTGATTTAATCCGCGAGCTACAGGAAAGAAAGGGAATGGCTGTATTACTCATTACCCATGATATGGGGGTGGTGGCAGAAATGGCCAATGAGGTTATTGTCATGTACGCAGCTCAAGCTATCGAGCGTGGAGAGGCCGTGGAAATTTTCGACCATAAAGCCCATCCTTATACACAGGGTTTATTTGCCTCTAGACCGGATCTCAAGGTTCCCAAGGGATCACTTCATCCGATCAAAGGCTCAGTACCCTCCATGACCCATCCTCCTAAAGGTTGCCGTTTTCATCCTCGTTGTCCATATGTGATGGAACGTTGCCGCCACGGTGAGACACCAATTTTTTCTATTGGGAAGGAAAATGACCATGAAGTTAAATGCTGGCTATATGACGGAAGCGAAGAAAGCGCTTTAAAATTAGCTATGAGGAATTAATTGAAAGATAGCACGAAACCACTACTTCAAGTTAGGGATTTAAAAAAGTATTTTCCTATAATCTCCGGATTATTTAGAAAAATAGTGGGGCATGTCCGCGCTTTAGACAGCATAGATTTTACCTTATCTCAAAGTGAAGTTCTGGGGATTGTGGGGGAAACCGGCTGTGGTAAAAGTACATTAGGACGCACCGTTTTAAGACTCATTGAACCCACAGCAGGAGAAATTTTTTTTGATGGCAAGAATGTGTTAAGTTTTGATCGGCAAATGCTCAAAAGTTTTCGCAAAGAAGCTCAAATTGTCTTTCAAGACCCCTTTGCATCGCTTAACCCAAGAAAAACTATCGGTGAAAGCATTGGCGAAGGCTTGCTTTATCATGGAATTGCCAAAAACCGGATCGAAGAACAAGATTTAGTTGAGCAGGTACTATTACAGGTAGGAATGCCCATGGACATTGCGCAACGCTATCCGCATCAATTTTCAGGAGGACAGCAGCAGCGTATTTGCATTGGACGCGCCATAGCCTTGAGACCAAAACTAATTGTTTGCGACGAAGCAGTCTCTGCATTAGACGTGTCAGTTCAAGCGCAAATCCTTAATCTATTGCAAGAATTAAAGGATAATCTCAATCTTAGCTATCTTTTCATCTCACATGACTTGTCCATTGTCCGACATTTATGTGATCGCGTCATCGTTCTTTATCTCGGCAAGGTAATGGAACAAGGCTCGGTGGATGCTATCTTTAACAATCCAAAACATCCTTATACCCAAGCCCTGCTTTCCGCCATCCCCAAAAGGCATCCCCAAGAAATAAAGTCGCGTATCCTTTTAAAAGGCGAAATTCCATCAGCTGCTCACCCCCCTTCTGGATGCCCTTTCCGCACACGATGTCCTTTTGCTCAGCCAATTTGTGCTGAAATTCCGCCTAAAAAAATGATTCGCGATCCTGTTTCTGGGAAAGAGGATCACGAATACCATTGCATTTTATAAAGATTCACTTTGACGCAAATTCTTAAAAAAAAGTATGAAAAATGCAATGAAAAATGTTAGAATGTTAGTTACATAATGATATTTTTTTTGTATATATTCATTTTATGCTAAATACGCAAAGGTTTTATATCGTCCCTCCGGGGCTACAGGGGATAGGGAAAATAGATAAAAGTAAAGAAATGAAAGAGTGAGAATTCTAATTTAGTGATTTACTTTAGGTAGGGATGAACCAGAGCGCGGAAAAAGAGTCTTTGACACGTGCTGCATTTATGTGGACAAGTATTTTAAATACCCCCTTTTGGGCGATATTTAATATGCTTCCCTTTATTCTTTACAAAGACTTAAATGCCACTCCTTTTCAAATCACTGTGATCATTGTGTTAAAGCCAGCCGTCTCACTCATTGCTTTATATTGGAGTGCTTTGATTGAAAAGCGAAAAGATCGCTTGATTACCAATCTTATTTTAGGCAGAATTTTAGCTCATTTACCCTTTTTCTTTTTTCCCTTCGTCCATAATACCTGGTTCTTTATTGCTTCTTTTGGCTTTTACATGATTCTAGCAAGAGGTACTGTACCCGCTTGGATGGAAGTGCTAAAATTAAATATTCCAGATATTTCCCGGGAACGCATCTTTGCATATGGCTCTGCTATCAGCTATATAGGCATGGCTATAATTCCATTTGTGCTGGGAAGTTTAATGGATGATTATACGGAATCGTGGAGATGGATTTTCCCAGTTACTGCCCTTATATCCTTGAGTGCTATTGCTTTTAAGTCGCGCATTCCCATTTTCATCGACCAAAGAGCTTCAGCTGAGAGATTGAAGCAGCTCCCTCTGTCTTTTAAGCAAGTGCTCATTAAACCCTGGAAAAGTGCCTGGGAACTCATTTGTCGACGTCCCGACTTTGCCCGCTTTCAATTAGGATTTATGCTTGGGGGTTCCGGTCTAATCATTATGCAGCCGGCATTACCCATATTCTTTATGGATAAACTGCATTTGTCATACACGGAATTAGCTGTGGCCTTAACACTTTGCAAAGGTGTAGGCTTTGCGGCGACTTCACCCTGGTGGGCACGCTTAATGAACAAAGTAGATATGTACCGCTTCAATAGCTATGTTACGCTGCTGTGCTTTATTTTTCCATTTTGTCTGATAGCTGCTCAATTTGATTTAAATTGGCTTTATGGGGGCTATGTATTATATGGCGTGATGCAAGGCGGCAGCGAGCTTAGCTGGCACCTATCCGGACCGAGGTTTGCTAAAGATGAGGACAGCTCAGGCTATAGCAGTTTGAGTGTTTTGAGCATTGGATTGCGGGGTTGTTTTGTTCCGGCAATTGGCAGCTTACTCTGCTATAATTTTAACCCGATCATTGTCATGCTAATTGGGGGATTATTATGCTTGATGGCCACATTGCGCATGTC
>JACDGH010000303.1 GCA_013815395.1 Parachlamydiaceae bacterium | reverse complement strand
AAATAAATCCGTATTTTTACAATTAGAGGGTGAGTCTAAAACTCCTGAAAACGATATCATGAAATGCAAGCCATTGAAAATCAAAGATGGATTTTTCTTTTTTTCTATCCATGCCGAAACTCCTATTATAAATACATCAACAACCGAAACAGCCAAATCACAAACTAATTTTACCGTCACCGTGCGAAGCGGCGATAATCGCCTTAACCTTAAAGGTGTCACTATTGAAAAGATTGACGAAATAATTAAGGGGATATTTTTTAATTTAAATAATTAAATTAAGACGAAAAAAATTATTTATCTTCAGCAATAAAATGTTGCCCCCTATTCACATCAAATTGGGAAGAAGATTTTTAATTTCTTCCCTTAGATTTTATTTTTATAAAAAAATGTAAAATTATTCAATTTTCACTTTTCCCTTTCAAGTGGATTGTGTTAGGATGAGTTCTTTTATCAAATCGAGGGTTATCCTTATGCAACCAACTAAACTCTTATTAGCCATCTATATAATGGTGCTTGGCATGTCCATGACGGCATGTAATCGTACTTCCAATGATGTTTGGGAAGATAGTAAATCTGCTCGTAGGCATATGTCACGAGGGGTTAGAACCCTTGGAGGCAAGGGTGGTAACTCACGTGCCATCCAAAGCCGTGATCAATTCATGCCGGGTGAAGAAGGTTATTATCCCGATGAAGACGTCTATGCGAATAAGAGCAACGTCAATAACAGCTCGCGCGGCATGATGTCAAGTTCATCTTCCCCGTCCTATACGTCATCAGAGAGCGACTTTGTTCCCTTAAGCGATCAAGCCAATGATGATATGATAGCAATGGCTAATTATGTTAGCCAACAGCCAAGAGAAACTCCTGGCGACCCGGGTAGTTCTATTCCAGGCATTGAATATTTTCAAGACCCAAGCAATAATCCTGCTTTAGTAGGCGTGTTTCGTCCCATTTATTTTGAATATAATAGCAGCCTTGTAAAAGGACAGGAAAGTTTAAGTACAATCCGCGATGTTGCTAATTATATGAAGCGCAATGGCAACACCTATGTGTTTGTTGAAGGGCACTGTGATGAAAGAGGGCCAGAGGCTTATAATCTTGCGTTAGGATCTCACCGCAGTAATTCCGTGCGAAACATTCTTTTGCAGGAAGGTGTCAATCCAGATAGTGTATTTACAATTTCTTATGGTAAAGAGCGCCCTCTGATTCAAGAGCATCACGAAAATGCCTGGAATCAGAATCGTCGTGCCGAATTTAAAGTCTATCAACGTTGAGTTAATGAGAGTATTTAATGACGATAGCTTATTTAATTGAGCGTTTTAATAATTTAAGATTGCAGCCTGTAAAGGCTGTAATCTGCACACTACTATTTTTTTGTGTTTTTTCCTGCGGAGAATTATCCGCGGTGCGCAATAGATATTACGATGATGAAAATGCTACGCTAGTTAAAGAGATGCGCGATTCATTGGATGATATTAGGCATGAAGTAAACAATCATGAATCCGAAATTCGGATTTATGATGAAAAACTGAAAAATCTTGAAAATATTATCGATAGCGTTCGTGACCAGGTATCAGAGTCTTCACAGGCCCATAAAGAGCAATTAAAAGGTAACTCAAATACTCTTGAATCTAAAATTACTTCTATAGAAAACATAATTAAAGGTGTAGTTACGGATTTACGCCAATTTAAGACGCATGCAAACGACTCATCAATAGCACTAGCACAATACAAGCAAAAAATTTCTGAACTTGAAAAAATTGTTGAACAGCAAAATCAAAATCTCGATCACCTGCAAGCAGCCATGCGCTCTTTAATGGAGGCTCTAGTTGTAAAAGAATCGGCACCTAGCAAGCCTAGTGCTGTGTCCATGACGGCAGAAATTTCTGCTCCAGGCTTATACCGCGTGAAAGCGGGGGATAGCCTTGAAAAAATTGCACGTCTGCACCAAACAACTGTATCTGTAATTAAAGATCTTAATGGCTTAAGTCATGACCGTATTGTTGTGGGACAAGTGTTAAAGATACCTGAAAAGTAGTCCATGAAATATCCTGAGAAATCCCCATATTCTATAGGCATGTTTGATTCTGGCTTAGGTGGCTTGACGGTGCTGCGCCAGCTCTTAAAAGTGCTGCCTCATGAACAATTTATTTATTATGGCGACACAGCCCGTTTGCCTTATGGGGATAAAAGCAGGGAAACAATTATTGGTTACTCGCTTGATAATGCTGATTTTCTGTTGACTCAACAGATTAAACTACTGGTAGTTGCCTGCAGTACCGCCTCATCATTTGCTTTGGAACAGCTTCAACAGCATCTCGATATTCCTGTGATTGGGATGATTGAGCCAGGTGCTGATATTGCTCTACGTGCAACTAAAACGGGGCGCATTGCCATATTAGGTACGAAAGGCACGATTAAGTCAGAAGCCTATAAAATGGCTATTTTAGCACGCAATCCGGATGTAATGGTTACATCTCTTGCTTGTCCTTTATTTGTTCCACTTGTAGAAGAGCATTTTCTCGTTCATCCCGCCACACCTTTGATAGTACAAGAGTATTTAAAGCCTCTAAAGGCACAGCAGATTGACACCATCCTATTGGGGTGTACCCACTATCCCTTGCTTAAAGACTTGATTTGCGCGGAAATGGGAGAGGATGTCATGGTGATCGATCCGGCGATGGCTTGTGCGGAAAAAGTGCTGTCCACATTAGATCAACATGGTCTTCAAATGCCTGAAAAATATGATATAAGAACCAGTGAGCATCGTTTTTTTGTATCTGACGATCCCGATAAATTTCAGATGCTTGGCGAGATTTTTCTTGGTAGGCGCATTAGCTTTGTTGAATCCAGGAATCTAATTTCCTGTGAGCTAAGATGATGCTGCACGATCCTCCTATTTCCCAACATCTTACCCCACAGATATTTTATAGCAATCGTTTAGAAGTGTTGTATCAGCAATTAAAGCGTGAATTGTTTGTTGGAACGCATGCCTTTACTCAACGCATGATCCT
>JACDGH010000037.1 GCA_013815395.1 Parachlamydiaceae bacterium | reverse complement strand
GGTTTAGCAAGTATTATATTGCACCCTGTTTTGTACCTCTTAATTTCAATTTAAACACGACAGATAAAATGCAGACTATCGAAATACTAAAGAAATATGTCATTAGAAGTGAGGGCTTTAATAAAAGATTTTTATTTAACCTGTTTCGAGGCTGCTTTAAGTCATTTCAATGTAAATAACTTAGCAACCTGTATTAACCTCCCAACTTGCTAAAGCCTCATTGGCTGCTAGTATTTTAAAAAGGCTTCAGGTACAAGGGGGTTTTGCGATGCAATAGTCCCAATTGATAATGCAGTGGGTTGCGAATAACCCGCTAAAGAAGTTTTGAGGTATGCAAAAGCCTTTGCCAGAAATGGAAATTGTTGAGGTCCATGCTATAGTCAAAGGTCATGTGCAAGGGGTTGGATTTCGTGCAACGGTGAGTCATTATGCCAAAAGGTTAGGACTGCTTGGAACCGTGCGCAATTTGGTAGATGGCTCTGTTGAAATCTATGCTAAAGGGTCACGCAAAAGCATTTCTCAATTATTTCAGGCATTGCATCAAGAATTTGGTACGAGACATATATCAAATATTGATCAAAAACAAATTACTCAACAGACGCATTATGAAGATTTTAATATCCTCTATTAAATTCGAATTAAATAAAATATTGTTTCTACTTGCTCAGATAACCCTTTCCTATTTTCACTATTTAATTTTAATTTTTTTATTTGTTGGATGCCAAGTTGGGCCTAAATACCACTGCCCCCTGCCAGAAATACCTGATGACTGGAAAGCTGAGACGGCAACGATTGTTCCCACGCCTTACTATGCGTGTTGGTGGGAAGTTTTCAATGAAGAACAACTTAATACTTTAGAGCAGTTGGCGGTTGCAAACAACCCGACTGTTTACATCGCATTGGAAAGAGTTCTTGAGGCTCGAGCTGTGGCTGGTGTAAAGAAAGCAGATTTATACCCTCAATTAGACTTAAATGGGAAGTACAGCGATACAGGGCAATTGTTTCAATTTTTTCTACCGCCAGGTGTTCTTATCCCTAATGCAAATAAAATTTCACCATTTTTTCGAATCCACCAATTTTTATATTTTCTTACTGCGAGCTTAAATTATGAAGTCGACTTGTGGGGCAGGTTAAGGGGAGAATATGCTTCTGCATTATATAGTGCCGAAGCTCAGCAGCAAGATTACTATGCCTCTTTATTGAGTTTAACTGCAGAACTTGCTAACCATTACTTTCAATTGCGCACCTTTGATGCTCAAATGGATTACTTGCAAGCGACTGTGGATAGTTATCAAAAAAACTTTCAACTTGTCAAAGCCCGCTTTGACAAGGGGATCATTAATTATGGCGATGTGGCCAACGCATCTTTGCAAGTGACTAATGCACAGTCAAATTATGAAGACACGGCCCGACAAAGGCGCATAGAGGAAAATGCTATTGCCGTGCTTATAGGAACACTTCCTTCCGAATTTTCATTAGAATCAAATCCGCTTGCCTACCCCCCTCCTGTAATACCGGCAGGCGTACCCGCAACAATTATTGCTCAGCGTCCGGATATTGCTGAAGCTGAAAGAAATATGGCTGCTCAGCATAAATTAATTAATGTGGCTTATGCCTCTTTCTTACCATCCTTAAGCTTGACTGGAGCATTAGGATATTCTAGTCCCGATTTTGGACAATTTTTAAAAGGGATAAGTCGCTATTGGACTTTTGGCGCAAATGCTCGAGAACCACTATTTGATGGAGGGCGAAATTGTGCCAATTTGCGAGAAGCTTGGGCTAGATATAGGGTAGCTAGCGGTGAATATCAGCAGACGGTCTTTAAGGCCTTTCAAGAAGTAGAAAATGCTTTAAGCAACTTAGAACGACAAGATAAGCAATCAAAATTATTAAGTTCTTCGGTAAAATCCTCTGAAGATGTCTATCGCCTATCAAGCAATCGATACAAGAAGGGGTTAACTAGTTATTTAGAAGTCATTGACAGCGAGCGCGCAAAATTAAATGTACAGTTAAATGACATAGGTTTGCTGGGCGCTCGGTATTTATCAACAGTGCAGCTTATTAAAGCTCTTGGGGGTAGCTGGGAAATGTCTTGTTCTGATTAATTTTTCTAATCATATTCAAAAAAATAAAAAATATATATCTATGCTTTTACGCATATATTTGAAATTCCACCTCAAGCTCGATTCAATTTTTTGAATTCAATTTTAAAACAAAAATACAAAGACACAATTTATCTTTGTGCCTTTGTATCTTTGTTAAAATTAGAGTCATAATTTTGGGTTAAATTTGAATTAAACCCAAAGGCAGGTTAAAATTAGTATTTTATTAGCCACGCTTTAAAGATTCGGAAACCCCATGAATGGCATAGGCTAAAAACCCGACTCCTGCAACAACCCCTGCCGCGCCAATTGCTGTTGCGCTGACTGAAACAATCGTTGCAACTGCTGAGGCCCCATTTAAACCTAGAGATTGAAGAGCAAAATGAGATGCTATCCCGAGGCTAATTCCTCCGGCAGCTACTACTCCAGAATTCCCTATAAAATTAATCATGGGAGGGACAGGATTATAAGATCCACTATTTTTTACAAACTATATTGGAAAAGACATTTTTTCTCCTATAAGTTACCAACATGTTATGAGCAACCAAATAATAAAACTAAATACCTAAAAAAATTTGTATTAGAACGTTTTATCTTATAAGGATCGCATAAAATAAAACGTTTTTATTAATGAGGCTTTTTGTTGAAGCGCCTTGAGGCAGCATCCCAATTAATATTGGCGAAAAATACATCAATGTATTTGGCGCGGTCTAAAGCAAATTGAGTGATGTATGCATGTTCAAATACATCCATGATTAGTATAGGTGTGCCCCCGGCAAGGTGCCCAAGATCGTGCTCGTTGATCCATTCATTGACCAGACGTCCATTTTTCGGTTCTATGTACGCCACTACCCAACCAATACCGCGCATTAGACCGGTGGCTATAAAATCGGCTTTCCATTGCTCAAAGCTGCCGAAATCCTGATTCATTTTAAGAGCAAGAGGATCTTTGGAATCTAAAGGTGATTTCCCACCTAAGTTTTCGAAATAGTATTCATGTAAAAGCATTCCATCGAATTCCCAACCCACCAATCTTTTAAGGGCCGCAAATTCTGGCGTTTTATTTTGTCCGGTGCTATTAAGAAGTTGTAGTTTTTGAAGAATGATGTTGGTGTTGTTAACATACCCTTCATATAGTTTAAAGTGCATTTTAAGTAAGGCGTCATCCAGGCCAGAGATGTTTCCAATCAGATGATCGAAGTTTTTAACTTCATACTTAGGCTGCGTGACAAATGAGGGATTGGATGAAGTTTCCTTAGGCATGCTTTCCGCTGCCGAAAGCGATTGAAATAAGGTACTTGAGAGCATTAAAGTAGTTGTTAGAATTGCAATTTTAATCATAGACTAGCCCCTTTTTAAAATTGATAGCGATTATTCTGGAAATTTTCCCATTAAAGATTTAAGTTGATATTTATAGGCCTGACTTAAAAAAAATATAATGGGGTTATAAGCTATGTTTTATCGATTCCTTTATTTTTTTACTATAATAATAAACTTTTCGAGTCTTTTAGCTTCTGAGTTGCCTCCAGGAACGGATAAGGATAATGAGGAGATCATTCAACCTCCCTTGGGATTGCCTTCCATTCCATGGCCTAAGGATAACCCTTATAGTAAAGAAAAAGCGGAATTGGGACGTTTGCTGTACTTTGATAATCGGTTATCTTCTGATCAAACGATTTCCTGCGCAACCTGTCATAATGTCCCCTGTAGTTATAGCGATTGTAGGGTCTTGGCTATAGGAATAAAAGAATCTCAAGGATCGCGGCATAGTCCAACCATTATTAATGCAGCCTATTCTAAATTTTTATTTTGGGATGGTCGTGCTGACTCTTTAGAAGAGCAGTGCAAAGGACCTATTGGCAATCCTAAAGAGATGACAAGTATGGAAAACCAACATGAGGCTCATCAGAAGTGCGTGGAACGCGTGGAAGATATCCCTGGATATCGCACTCTCTTTAAGCAGGTATTTGGTAATGACATAATTTCTATTGATGAAATTGCAAAGGCAATAGCCACTTTTGAACGTACGGTCCTTTCAGGAAATTCAGCCTATGATCGCTTTAAAGCAGGTGACCGAGGAGCTTTGACTCAAGAGCAAATTCATGGCATGGAAGTTTTTAAAAAATCAGGCTGTGCCAATTGCCATGGAGGATTTAATTTTAGTGATGAGCGATTCTTTAACATAGGAATCGGCATGGGTGTTGAAAATCCAGATTTAGGACGTTATGCGATCACCCATGTGGAACGGGATTGGGGCGCTTTTAAAGTACCTACTCTACGAGAAAGTTCCAAATCGCCACCATATATGCACGATGGGAGTTTGAAGACATTGGAAGCGGTGATTGAATATTATGATAGTGGAGGTCTAAAAAATAAAAATTTGCACCCGTTGATGAAGCCTTTACATTTATCAATAGAAGATAAAAAAGCCCTTATAGAATTTTTAAATTCTTTGAATGGTGAGGGTTGGCAAGATTTTAGAGAACCGAAGACCTTTCCACATTAACGCGATATCTAGAACGATAAGAACGATTAGAAGGAAAGGATAAGAAGGGTATGAAGGGAACGATAATAACGATAGGGAGGAATAGGTAAGGGTAAGGGATATATGGGTAGGGGGAATTAAAATTTAATAGTTTTCTAAACGAGTAATCCCCCTTTTTTATTTATTTAAATTTTAACTTGCGCAATTAAATTTATAGATCAACCTTCTCTTATATATCGTTCCAATCGTTCTATCGTTCAATCGTTCTATCGTTCAATCGTTCCTATTATTCTTATCCCTACATAGTCCCAATCGTTCTTAAAGGGTATCATTCTTTTCGCTGCCTTTTAGCAAGAATTTCCTATTAAGCGAAAAATTTTGCTTGGTAATCTAGCTGTGAAAGACGAATAATTTCATAGGCTTCTTCCGCTCCATAGGTGTGCGTAATCTGCACTCGGCTGTTTATTCTATCCGGAGCATCTTTATAAGTCAGAAAATAGTGCCTTAACCTTGCCACTAAATTTTCGGAACATTCACTAATGTCTTTAAATTTTTCATAGATGAAGTCTCCCATCATCACCGCAATAATTTTATCATCTGCCTGATCCCCATCGATCATTCTAAAGCCGCCAATAGGGAAAGCTTTAAGTATAATATCGCCGCGAGGGATGGTGTTTTCGGTTAAAACACAAATATCCAAGGGATCTTCATCGCCAAGAATATGTTTAAGGCCCGTTTTGGAGATGCAATACTCAGCGACTAATGACCCGCAATAGGTTTGAGGAAGAAGACCATATAGGCAAGGACAAAGGCTTGAATATTTTTGAGGTCGATCAACTTTTAGAATGCCTGTAGATTTATCTAGTTCATATTTCACAGTATCTGTGGGAACCATTTCTATATAGCAATTGACTATTTTGGGAGCTTCATCTCCGAGAGAAAGACCATGCCAGGGATGTGAGCGATAGAGCATATTTTGAGGCAGATCGATATGATTTTTTTTATGAGGCATAAATATCCTATAAGTTTATATATACATATTATATCGCGGTGATTGATTTTTTGTGCAACTAATGTTACGATAAATTTAAAAATAATTAGAAGAGGATAGATGATGTCGACAATGAAAATTAAGCGTAGATTTGTGACTTTGATCGAAATGATGATCGTCATGTTTTTAATTGCTCTGATCACAGGAGTGGTGGCCTACAATTATCGGGGAACGCTTGAAGAAGGTAAAGTATTCAAGACTCAGGCCGGCATTCAAAAACTGGAAACGATGCTTAATCTTGAAATAGCAAAACATCCTGAGATGGGTAGCGGTATTAAATCCAATTGGCAGGCAATCATACTCAATTCACCCTTGGTGCATGACCCAAAGGCTTTGGTACTAGATGGATGGGGTCAACCTTATGATGTAGATATTGATGACAATGGGGCTATTAAGGTGACATCGCAAAGGTATAACGATTATATGCGAGCCCGTCAGCAAATAAATTCGTCGCGCTAAATGAATATAGCATTCCTGAGACGTCGCTGCGTAACACTTTTAGAGCTTTTAATCGTCATTGCTATTCTAGCACTAGTCGGTGGATTGGTTTCTATTGGAATCAATAAAGCAGTGACTGAACAACGTTTTAAAACTGAAGTCAGTTTGATCGTTGACCAACTCCGTTTGGCTCAGGATTTGATGCTTATTTTAGGCACCGATGTTAGGGTTGTATTTACTAGGGTGGACAATAAAGGGATTAAATATGGTTTGGAGCTGGAAACCACTATCTCTGCTGGAATTGAGCGAGAGATTTTGCGTCCACATAATATATTGAAAACGATTAAATATGTGGGTGTTGATCCCCAGCAAGGGGAAGAGGGGAAACTTGCTATAAAGTTTCAGTCAAAAGGAGCTGTTATGACTAAGGGGCTTATGCGGCTATCTATAACAGACGACCAAAACCCTCCCCTAGGAACTTTAGAAAGCTATATTTGTTTACCGGGATATCCGAGACATCTTTTTAGTGAAGATGATGGAGAAAAAGCCAAGGCTAACTGCTTTGATGCCATTGATTCGGCTAATGATTCCGCATTGACTCAAGACACATTTTCTAAAGTCAAGGAATTGTTAAAATCTAAAGAAAAATCTGCGGACGAAGAGCAAAAGAAAAAGAAAAAAGCTTCTCAAGAAGGAAAAGCTTCCCAGGCTGCACAAAAAGCCGCAGCTAAGCCCTCGGTAGCAGAATGAAAATTTTAGCTATTAAAACAATATTTAACTATAAGAGCCGAGCTATGGCATTCTGCCATAAGCGACCACTCATTTTATTGGAAGTTATCATTGCTTTTTCTTTGGTGGCCTTATGTGTGCTTCCATTGATTTATCCCCAAGTTTATATCTTAAAATCTGAAAGAGAATTTATTGATACCATAGAATTGGACCACACCGCCAATCTTTTGTACGGAAATCGTCTGCAAAAATTGTATCTGAATGAGATAGCTTGGGATGAGATCGAAGAAGAGCGACGCATTCCTATAACCGCAGAGATGATGAAGGAGAGCGGTGTTAATCGTGAATTCCCTTTTAAAGGGGAGTATCAATTTTTTATTACCAAACGCAAGCCACCCAAGCCTGAAGACCACCTCTATCTTGTTAAATTAATATTTTCTTTTACATCTACAAAGAAGGCAAAAACGGTAAACAATAGTGGTGAAATATCCACAGAACCTAAAAAGCTGACTTATGCTTATGACACTTTTATAGAGCGACGACCGAAAAAGACGAAGGAAGATAAGGACAAAGAAGAAATAGCTAAGCCTGAAGCGGACAAGGAGAATCAATCTTGAAACTTTCTAAAAGGCATATTTCTTTGGTTGAAGTCTTGATTGCATTGATGTTGACCGTTTTGATTTTGAGTACTTTATTGTTTTTTTACCAACAAATCAGCTTGATTAGTATAGATGTCGATAGAGTTAAGGCCGAGCATTTTAATTTGCGCTATGTAGAAAATAGGCTTTCTTCGATCCTACCACGAGCTGTTAATGAGAAAGATAAAGGAGATGATTTTGTCTTTTTTTCATTGAGCGATGCAGGTGTCGGCATGGCAGGTAGCCAAAGCCTGATTTATACTTTCGACAATGATATAAGCCGTGACAGCTTATTTTCAAATAATGTGATTGGTCGCCTTTACTTGGATAAACAGGGATTTTTGACATTAGCCTATTGGCCTTCTCCAAAGCGGCAGGAAAAAGGGAGCCCCATTCCAATTAAAAAAGAGATTCTTTTGGAAGGGGTAGAGTCTTTGAGTTTTGAATTTTTTATACCCCCTGAAAAAACTGGCCTAGAGAATCCAGAAAAGAATTCAGAAAAGCATCCTGACAAGGGTCAAGAAAATCCTTCTCCAGAGCCAAAAGGGGGATGGCGAAAGCAGCTGTGGTTGGGAGAGTTTAAAAAACTCCCGGCTATGATCAAGTTAAATATAGGATTCAAAGATGTAAAGGGAAAGAAAAAAGATCCTTTGATCTTTGTGTTTCCTTTAGTGAATAGCCTCACACCCGTTATTTATGACCAATAGATATTTATGAATGTACTAATTTTTGTCATGACGATGCTAATGCTATTAGCATTAATGACTTATGGTCGCTTAGAAACCTATCGCAGCTCGCAAATTTTTCAAGTGCTTTTTGAAAATTATATGGAAGAAGATGAGCGCGGATATATTAATATGATCGCTTTAAAAAAATATAATGATGCCAAAGGCTCAAAAAAAGAGAGTGGGGCCACCAGACCCAAAGTTTTAGCTAGTCCAAGGATAAGCATTTCACTATTACTAAAAAAAGAAGATAAAGAAAAAGCGCCGTTAGAAGTAGCTTCATTTTATGCGTTATTTAAGAATTTGATGATCTCGTTATATGATGAGCAGCCTTTTTACAAGAAAATCTTGGAAGAACGTCCTCATTTCTTGAAGAAATCATTGCAGCGATGACTCAATCTGCCTCACAATTACCTGAAGACAAAGGTTTGAAAAAGGCTGCTGATATTGCTAATCTTAAACTAGGCGATGATGAATTAGATGATGTTTTTTATAAGATGCTAAAAGGCGCACCCTTTAAGGATCTGGATAAAACGGTCGTTCCCGATCTTTCGAAGGAAGTTCCTAAAGAGCAGGTGCAGGAAGAGGATGACGCTAGTGATGTAGGCACGGAGAAAGCAGATGAGCATCGCTCGCCAAAGGGATATTTTTCTTTACTCGATTTTGTGACTTTACAGCCTTTGAATAAGGTTAGAATATATTTAGCCCCGAGAGAGGTATTAAAAGCTGTTTATCGCGATGATGCTATTGTGAACGATGTCATTAATAAGCGCAACGAGCTGTATCATCAAGCCTCTTCTGGAGATAATGAAACGATAAAATCATTAAGTGAAGCGTTTAAAAATGAATTTAATAATCGTCAAGATCAAGCTGTAGGAGATGTTTTAGATTTCACGGTTACAAAAACAAATCCTAAAAAATATGAGTAATAATAAATAATCGGAGAAAGTATCTTGGCTTTAAATAGCGAATTTAAAGAAATTTTAGAAAAAGAAATTGCCGGTGTATCTCAATCAAAATTGACCTATGCTGCTAAAGAGTTGTCGCAAAGATATCGAAGTCCGGATAGAGATGCTAGCAATGCTTTTATGACTACAGAAGCGCATCATTTGGCTTATTTGGCTGTGCGTTTACCAGGAACCTATGCCGCGATAAAGCGCGTTTTGCATGAAGTTAATAATCGCATGGCTCAAGCTAGTATAAAAAGTGTTTTAGATGTAGGGGCAGGTCCCGGTACAGCCTCATGGGTGGCTGCAGGGTGCTTTTCCAAATTACAGAAAGTGACTTTATTAGAACAGGATGCGGGCTGGTTTACGATTGGCAAACGAATGATGCGCGCAGCAAGTACAAAAGTCCTTCAAACTGCGGAATGGCATCAGCGCGGACAATTAAAGGCTTCCGAATTTCCAAAGCATGATTTGGTGATTATGTCGTACGTTGTCGGAGAAATTCCTTTAGACTTGTTACCGGCATTAATTTCTGAAGGTTGGGCAGCGACGGGACAGATTATGGTAGTGATTGAACCAGGAACTCCGCATGGATTTGAACGTATTAGGCAAATTCGGCAGCAGCTAATAGATAGTGGGGCCCAAATTATTGCACCTTGTCCACACGCTGGAAAATGTCCAATGGAAAAAAACGATTGGTGTCATTTTGCAGAAAGACTAGAGCGCTCTGTTTTTCATATGGCCATTAAGGATGTGTGTTTAAGTTACGAAGATGAAAAATATTCTTACATAGCTGTAGCCAAAACGCCTGTTGTTTTACCTGAATCTCGCATTTTAAGGCATCCACAAAAGCATAAAGGGCATATTGGTTTCACATTGTGTGCACAAAATGGACTTGAACAGAAAATTATTTCTAAGAAACTAGGTGATTTGTATAAACAGAGTCGCAAGTTGGAATGGGGAGATGTATTCCCTCCAGAAACCATTGAAGAGGATTTCGATGAAAGTTGTTGAGAAGATTGCTTTATTTGGCCCAGGATGTTCTGAGATAGGATATGCGCCGCATAAAGCCACTTCTGGAACTACGGTTGGAAAACAAGTTTCTAAAGCCACAGAATTTGTGAGGCTGAATTTTAATGATGTTATGCAGCCTCACCATGAGCCCTTCGACAGCAAATGCAAGTTTAATTTTGCTGAAAATCAATATGCCAGTAGTTTTTTAAAAACAGGCAAACAATTAAGCAATGTAGAAGTATTTGGCTACATTAGCAGTCTAAAAAATCAATATAAAACTCCCCAGATCAAGATTTTATTCAACAGCCTAGTCGGTGGATTCAATAAAATTAAGGGCTTAGATCCTTTATTTCTCTTAACTGGAACAGAAGCCCCCTCGGATATAGATCAAAATTGGTTATTGGCGGAAAATAAAATAAGGATGGAAGAAGAACCCGTTACGGAAACTGATAAAAATAAAGGGCTAAACCCTTCATTAATCCCTTTCGATGAAAGAAATCTGGAAGATATTGATAAAAGCTGGTTGCTTGTTGAAAATGAGGTTGGGGCTAACATAGAACAAATATCAGAAATTGAAAGGAGTCGGGAACAACAATTAGCTTTCCAGCCTTTTACGCGATTTGAAGAAGACTATATTGTTTATCCCTTTGTCTTTCCTAGAAAGAGTGTATTGAGTTGTCCCCATATAATTCTCATCATTGTCGATCAATTAGAAAAAAAAATCTATTATTATGATTCGCAGGGATTAACAAGCGACGACCCATCGCGTTTAGAATTATTCGAAGATCATTTAAAATTTAACATGCACGAAAACCTAGTATTATTAGCAGAGACGCTTTTTAAAGATTGTGAAAGCGAAATCATTGAAAATGTAGCTATGCATCAAAGTGATCCCGTCAGTTGTGGAGTTTTTGTTAGTTTTGCCGTAGAAAAAATATTACAGGGTAAGTCTATTCCTGAAGCCTTAAATTATAATCCTTTAGAAGAAACAATTACTGATGCCCGCAAGCGCATGGGCCTAGCCTATATGAGAGCCATGCAAGAAATTGAAAAAAATTATTCTCAAGAGGCGGCAATGCAAGCCATAGAAAAAAAATATTCGCGAAGATATTCTCGCCTCTAGATCTGCATAAAAGAGCGAATTGTAGTAATTGGTTTATCTTTTAATAAACACATTAAGCGAGATATGGCGGATATGGGATTATGGAGTAAAAAATCAATTGCCGAGTTGCAAATTTCTTCAGAAGAAGAAGGGCCGCAGTTAAGGCGTTCGTTAAGTGCTTTTGATTTGGTTTTATTTGGCATTGGCACGATTATTGGAGCCGGATTGTTTTCAATCACAGGCATCGCGGCGGCCGAGAACGCAGGCCCTGCCATTGTCATTTCTTTTCTATTTGCGGCAGTGGGGTGTGCCTTTGCCGGTTTGTGTTATAGTGAATTATCGACTATGATTCCTGTGTCAGGAAGTGCTTATACTTATTCCTATGTGGTCTTTGGCGAGCTTATTGCTTGGATTATCGGGTGGACGCTCGTATTGGAATATGCTATTGGTGCTGCTGCTGTGGCAATCAGTTGGTCGGCCTATGCTTTATCCCTATTAGAAGATTTTGGCCTTCATTTTCCTACGGTAATAGCTGCCTCTCCTTGGCAGCTAGTAAAGTTGAGGAATGGAGCTGTCTCTGAAGGTGTGTTTAACCTTCCAGCCGTTGCTATTGTCGTTGCTGTGACGATTGTATTGATTATAGGTATACGGGAGTCGGCAAGAGCAAATAAAATTATGGTTTTCATAAAATTAGCAGCCACATTTGTGTTTATTGGCACGGGGATATTTTATATTGACCCTGCAAATTATGTGCCTTTTATTCCGGAAAACACTGGCACTTTTGGGGAGTATGGTTGGAGTGGAATTTTAAGAGCGACAGGCGTGGTGTTTTTTGCCTATATTGGCTTCGATGCGATTTCTACCACAGCTCAAGAAACCAAAGCTCCTCAGAAGAGTTTACCTATAGGGATTTTGGGTTCATTAACCATTTGTTCGCTTCTGTATATCTTATTTGCTTATGTAATGACTGGTCTGGTTAATTATAAAGAACTAGATGTTGCAGCTCCAGTCGCCGTAGCTATTGCTGTAACCCCTTTTTATTGGCTGGACTGGATTGTAAAGTTAGTCGTCTTGACGGGCATGACTTCAGTGATTTTGGTATTACTGCTGGGACAATCCCGCATCTTTTATGTGATGGCCAAAGATGGACTTCTCCCAAAATTTTTTGGTGAATTACATCCTACTTATAAGACCCCATGGAAGTCGAATCTTATTCTTTTGGCATTAGTTGGGTTAATTGCTGGCTTCATGCCTCTGTCGATTGTTAGCCATATGACGAGCATTGGCACGCTATTAGCCTTTGTGATTGTGTGTGTAGGGGTAATGGTATTGCGCAAAACTAAGCCTGAGCAGCCTCGACCTTTTACGGTGCCCTTATACCCCTGGGTGCCCATTGGTGGCATTCTGAGCTGTTCATTGATGATTTTGACATTGGGCATTGATAGCTGGTTGCGTTTGCTTGGGTGGCTTGCTATTGGATTAGTCATTTATTTTGGATACGGAAGGCATCATTCCCATTCATAGATAAGGAAAACAAAAGAGAGAAATCGTACGATCCACGATCTCTCTCTTGTATAACTACTTTTTAATTATCTTGCTTTTAGAGATAATTGATTGTTCACAGAGCGAATCCCATCAACATCTTTTAGCTTTTCATTAATTTTTTGAATATCGCTGCTAGAATCAACCACGCCGGTGATAGTGACAACGCCATTGTTTGTTTTTAGAGTTATTTTATCGTAGCTATCAGAAAACCAACCGTCGCTAATTTTTTCACGAATTTTGGAATTCAACAGTCTATCAGTATCTGTGCTAGCAGAATCTTGAGTATATTTTTTTTCGGAACTTGTTCGAGATTCAGTATCATTATAGCCAGTTTGCTTACCAACTACAGTAATTTGATTATTGAGTTGTCTAACGCCTTTAATTTTTCTTACGCCATCTTCAATTTTTACTTTATCATCTTGTGAATTTACAGAACCACTTAATGTGACATTTCCATTATTTACACGAGATGTAACGTTTGGATAGCCTTTTGAAAAAACTCCTGAATCTATAAGATCATGAATTTTTTTGTCGATATCTTGATCAGACACTTGTTGGCTAGAATCGTTTCCTTGTGCAGGTCTTTGATTCTGATCATTTGATCTTTGATACTGATCATTTGATCTTTGATACTGAGCGTTAGATCTTTGATTTTGGTCATTAGATTGATTATAGGAATTCTGATAGTATCCATCTTGTGGTTGTTGCTGGCTTTGATAATATCTAGGCTGTCCTTGTTGGCCTTGCTGTCCTTGATAATAGACTTGTCCTTGAGGACCTTGCTGTCCCTGATAATAAACTTGGCCTTGAGGACCTTGCTGATAGCTTTGGCCTTGAGAACCTTGATAATAGCCTTGGCCTTGATCTTGTGAGTAGCCTTGTCCTTGAGGATAACCGCAATTGCCATTTGGGCAACCGGAATAACCATTGGCGGATATGAGTGATACTAATCCAAACCCAAGAATGCTAAATGTTTTTTTCATACTTTTCTCCTAAAATTTTTATGGTTTTGTTGAATAATGTTTGTTTATTTGTTTTTTGCAGTTCTGCCAGATTGAGCAGCTTCTTTATTTATGCCACTTGAAAATGCAGTACCCTCAGCTATTTTGGTTAATTTTTTATCAGCTGCACCTTCCTCGTCTAAAGTTTCTTGGATGAGTGCTATAATTTCACTATCTAAATCCAAATATTTAGCAAAGCTTTTAAGAGTCCCATAAGAAGCAATTTCATAATGTTCTACTTTTTGTGCGGCACTAATAATTGCTGCATCTAAAGTGGGAGATTTTGTTTTATTTTTCACTATTTCATCTGCTTCTTCAAGAAGGCCTTTCATAGCTTCACAAGTCTTTTCTTCAGGCTCTTCATCAAGCAAAGAAAATATTTGTTGAATTCTCTTAACTTGATTATTTGTTTCTTCTAAATGCTTTGAGAGGGATTCTTTCAATTCAGAAAATGAGGCTAGCTTAATTAACTTCGGCAAAGACGCAACAATTTGATTTTCAGCACTTTGCATATCGGCTAATTCATCCATAAAAAGTTGGTATAAATCTTGATTATGCATATTTAACCCTCCTATAATTTTTAAAATGAATTTTATGAAGGCACATTTTCATATTTTACCGCCCTCTTTTTTCAAAGTATAGATTTTCGAATTAAATGAACATGAAAAATTTATTCGTTTATAAACATGTTCAAGAGTTTTATGGGATGCATTTATAGAGAATTCCTTACGTTTGCCCCAAATTTGTCAATAATTAGGATGTGAGC